>JACQOS010000153.1 GCA_016202425.1 Chloroflexota bacterium | reverse complement strand
GCCATCCCGACCCGTCGGGATGGACTCCCCCAGAAGGAGTTTTGAGACAGGTTCAAGCCCTGAGCTTGTCCAACCATGAGCGGCGGGGGCCGGCTCCAGACCTCATGCTACAATATCGCTGCCATGGTCACCGTGGCCGATGCCCTTGGGGGGCGGCTCAGGGCCACCCCAACCTCCCCCGGTGTCTACATCATGAAGGACGGCGCCGGGAAAGTCCTCTATGTGGGGAAAGCGGCCAGCCTCAGGCACCGGCTGCGCTCCTATTTCGCCCCCTCCGCTAGCCTGGAGCCCAGGGTCCGCTCCATGGTCAGCCACGTGGCCGACTTCGAATATCTCGTGACGGAGACCGAGGGCGAGGCGCTCATTCTGGAGAACACGCTCATCAAGCGCCACAGGCCCCCGTACAACGCTCGCCTGAAGGACGACAAGACCTACCCCTACATCAAGATCGACCTCAAGGAGGCCTTCCCGCAGGTCTACTTCACCCGCCGGTTCCAGGAGGACGGCGCTCGCTATTTCGGGCCCTTCGCCAGCGCCAGCTCCGTCCGCATGACCATGGACCTCCTGAAGAAGCTCTTCCCCTATCGGTCGTGCACCAAGCCCATCACGGGCAGCGACCCACGTCCCTGTCTGGAATACTACATCCATCGGTGCGTGGGGCCGTGCATCGGCGCGGTGTCCCGGGAGGAGTACCGGCAGGTAGTGCAGCAGGTCATCCAGTTCCTGGAAGGCAAGACGGAGCAAGTCCTGCGGGACCTTCGCCGGGAGATGCAGGGGGCCTCCGAACGGTTGGACTACGAGCGGGCGGCGCTCCTGCGCGACCAGGTCCGTGCCATCGAACGGGTCAGCGAGAGCCAAAAGGTGGCCTCGGCGAGGCAGGATGACCAGGACGTGGTGGCCCTGGCCGCCAGTGGCGCCGAGGCCTGGGTGGAGGTGTTTTTCATCCGTAGGGGAAAGCTTATCGGCAGGGACCACTTCCTGATGGAGGGCACCCAGGACCAGGACCCGGAGCAGGTCTTGCGGCATTTCATTCAGCAGTTCTACGATGCCGCTCCCCATGTTCCCCGGGGGATCCTGCTGCAATACCCGGTGGAGGATACCGAGCTCATCCAGGGGTGGCTTTCCCAGAAGGGCGGCCACAAGGTCCGGCTCTGCGTCCCTCGGCGCGGGGCAAGGCGGCGGCTTGTGGAGATGGTGGCGGAGAACGCCGCCCAGGGACTCCAGCAGCGCGTCATCAAGTGGCAGTCCGACGCCACCAACCTCCAGCGGGCCATGGAGGAGCTCATGGAGGCACTCAGCCTGCCCAGGCTCCCTCGCCGCGTGGAGTGCTACGACATCTCCAACATCCAGGGGACGAACCCCGTGGGTTCCCTGGTCGTGTTTGAGGACGGTCGGCCAAAGAACGGCTCCTACAGGAGATTCCAGATCAGGCAGATAGAGGGCGTGGACGACTACGCCATGATGCAGGAGATGCTCCGGCGCCGCTTCCGAAGGCTGGCCGAGCAGCTACGGGGGAGCGATGGGCGCAGGGACGGGGCCGACGCGGCCAGCACCGACGAGGCAGGGGCCCACGACAGCGCTCCCAAGGAGCAGTCCTGGGGTATCGTTCCGGACCTGGTGGTCATCGATGGCGGCAAGGGGCACCTCTCGGCCGCCCTCCAGGTGTTCCTGGAGTTGGGCCTTGTCGAGACTATTCCCCTGGCCAGCCTCGCGAAGCAGAGGGAGGAGCTCTTCGTTCCTCAGAACCCGGACCCCGTTCTGCTGCCCCGGGGGTCTCAGGGGTTGTTTCTGGTCCAGCGCATCCGCGATGAGGCCCATCGCTTCGCCATCACCTACCACCGCCAGCGCCGCAGCAAGGGCGCCGTCCAGTCGGCCCTGGACTCCGTCCCGGGAATTGGCCCCAAACGCCGGAGGATGCTCCTGCGCCGGTTTGGCTCCGTGGTCGGCATCAGGGGGGCCAGCCTGCAAGAGGTGGCCGCCGTCCCGGGCATGACCATGCGCCTGGCGCAGAGACTCAAAGAGCGCCTCTGAGGCCTGAACTCATCCGGCTCTGTTGAAATCCTGTCCACCACAGCCTGAAGGCTACGGTATTGGGGTGTTCTTCTTGTTGATGCTGCACCGTTCAGGGTGCAGTAGGAAGTCAACAGAGCCAACTCATCCCGAAATTCGTCCCGGGGGGAGTCCAGAGGGGGCTTTGCCCCCTCTGGCGGGGTTCCAGGGGTGTCCCCTGGCCCTTCTCTTCTTTCCCCCTCTCCCCTTCCCAGGAAGGGGAGAGGGAGATCAAGGGGGTGAGGGATTTCGGGATAGCTTCCTGCTTCCGGGGCATCTCCTCCCCAGGCACCGTTCCGGCCTCATCATGGCCCGGAGACGCGTCCACCATGGCTGGAGAGACCGCGCCGGTCAGCCGGCGCCCGGTCCTGGCCTAGGAGGGTGCAAAACCCTTTCGACCATCCCCCTGTCTCCCTTCCTGGCCAGGAAGGGGGAAGAAATTGTATCTGGGGGACACCCCCAGACCCCCGTCAAAGGGGCTTCGCCCCTCTG
>JACQOS010000141.1 GCA_016202425.1 Chloroflexota bacterium | reverse complement strand
GGTCTGGGCAGTGCCCAGTGGGGGACACCCCCAGACCCCCGTCCCTTCACTTCGTTCAAGGGCAGGCTCCGTCCCGACTCTCGGGACTCTGGACTCCCCTTTTTCAGCAGCCTGCTAGCGCTCCTCTTGTTGCCGGTGGGCCTGGAGCTCGTCGAGCAAGCGCCGCTCCTCCGGGGTAAGGGACGCCCGCTCCAACAGGTCGGGGCGGCGCTCCTGGGTGCGCCGCAGCGACTGGACCGTGCGCCAGCGGCCCACGGCCCCGTGGTCGCCCGAGAGCAGGACCTCGGGGACTTTCCAGCCGCGGAAGACGGGAGGGCGGGTGTACTGGGGGTACTGCAGGAGGCCCCGGGCGTGAGAGTCCTGGGCAGCGGCCTCCTCCGACCCCAGGACGCCTGGCAGGAGACGGCTCACAGCATCCACGACCACCATGGCGGCCAGCTCGCCACCCGTGAGGACGTAGTCGCCGATGCTCAGTTCGTCGGTGGCGAGCTGCTCCCGGATCCGCTCATCCACACCGCCGTAGTGGCCGCAAAGGAGGGCCACCGCCGGCTCCCGGGCGAGGCGCTGGGCCTCGGCCTGGGTGAAGAGACGCCCCTGGGGGGAGAGAAGGACGACGGGCATGCCCCGAAGAGCAGTCCCCAGCACGGACTCCACGGCCTCGAAGAGGGGCTCTGGCTTCAGGATCATGCCGGGGCCACCGCCGTAGGGGGCGTCGTCCACGATGCGGTGGCGGTCGTGGGCGTGGTCGCGGACCTGGTGCAGGCGGACCTCCAGGAGGCCCCCGGCCTGGGCGCGTTTCAGGATGCTCGCCTGAAAGGGGCCCTGGAACATCTCCGGGAAGAGGGTGAAGACGTGGACCAACATGGTGGCTGGCAGGGGCTACGGCGAGTGAGGCGGCGGGGAGTCGCGCAGCATCTCCAGGGCATGGGGGATGGCCGGGAGCACCACCTCCAGGCACTCCTGTACCGCCCTGGGGCTGCCGGGCAGGTTGATGATGAGGGTGCGACCCCGAACGCCCACGACGGAGCGGCTGATCATGGCCATGGGGGTCTTGCCAAGGGTCTGGATGCGCATGGCCTCGGCCATGCCGGGTACCTCTTTCTCGATCACCGCCCGGGTCGCTTCAGGGGTCACGTCTCGATGGGTGAGGCCCGTGCCCCCGGTGGTGACGATGAGGTCCAGGTGGTCTTCGTCGGCCCAGCGACGCAGGCGGTCCTCCAGCACCGGCCGGTCGTCGGGCACCACGTCGTAGCGGCGGACCTCGAACCCTGCGGCGGCCAGGAGCTCCCGGACCCGCCGCCCGCTCACATCGCCGCGCTCGCCCCGGGCAGCGCTGTCGCTACTGGTGAGGACCCCCAAGGTGGGCATGCCGGGCCCATCATAGCACACGAAGGGGCGCGGGCCACGGGTGGTAGATAGAGGCCGCCCTTATTTAGAACAAACATTCGAAAACCGCTGCCCCTCTCAGCGCCAACGGAAGATTCTCAGCAAGAGTCAGCAAAATCCTCCCGAAACCTCTTGACTTTCTTGGCTACTGGTGGTAAGAATTAGCAGCAACAGTAAGAAACAGAGGGTTGCGGCGCCTGGGGGGGAGCGACGCTTCTCAGGCGTCTCTTTTTGGCAATGGACGCAAGAAGCTCGGCTCCACGCTACCATGAGCCAGCCCTGCTCCGGGAGACCCTGGAGGTCCTTGCGGTGAAACCCGGATACCGGATGGTGGACGCCACAGTGGGCGACGGTGGGCACGCCACCGCCCTGCTGGAGACCACCGCCCCCGATGGCCGCCTGCTGGGAATAGACGCCGACCCAGGAGCCCTGGAACGAGCGCGGGCGCGCCTGGCCCACTACGGAGAACGCGTCACCCTCATCAACGACAACTTCGCCAACCTCCAGCGCACCGTGGAGGAGCACCGGTTCCAGCCCCTGATGGCGGTGCTCATGGACCTGGGCCTCTCTTCCTGGCAACTGGAGGCGGCGGGCCGTGGGTTCTCCTTCCGTGAGAACGTCCCCCTGGACATGCGCTTCAGCCCCGAGCAGCCCTTGAGGGCAGAGGAGATCGTGAACCGGTACCCGCTGGAGGACCTGGCCCGCGTGATCGCCACGTACGGAGAGGAGCCCCAGGCCCGACGCATCGCCGCCTCCATCGTGCGCCACCGCCCCATCCGCACGGCGCAGGAGCTGGCCAAGACCATCGAGTCAGCGGCGCCCCGCCGGGGCAGGCACATCCACCCCGCCACCAGGACCTTCCAGGCGCTGCGCATCTTCGTGAACCAAGAGCTGGAGAACCTGGAGGCGGGCCTCAGGCAGGCGGTGGCCGTGCTGGCCAAGGGGGGCCGCCTGGCGGTGATCGCCTATCACTCCCTGGAGGACCGGTTGGTGAAAGCCTTCTTCCGGCAGGAGGCTCGGGACTGCCTTTGCCCTCCGAGACAGCCGGTGTGCACCTGTGGACACCGGGCAAGCGTAGCGTTGGTGACGAAGCGGGCGGTCCGCCCAAGCAAGGAGGAGGTCCTACAGAATCCCAGGGTGCGAAGCGCCAGGCTGAGGGCCTGCCAGCGCCTCGCCCCCGGAGGAGCAGGTTGAGGGAGACGGTGTCAAGCACGGCGCCACCGCCCCTGCGAGCCGGGCTTCCAGGCGGCGCCACAGCAGCAACACGGTCAAACCCCAGAGCAGCCGATCTCCCTCACCTGCTCCAACCCATCGGAGAAAAGCCTCCAGGAGTTGGGGGCAAGCCCAAGAGCAGCGAACAAAGGTGAGCGCCAGGAGCCATCGGGAGGAAGCCATGGCCAACCCCAATCTGTACATGGCCATTGATGTGGGCACCACGAAGGTGTGCACCCTCATCGCCTGCGTCTCCCCCGAGGGAGAGCTGCAGGTCCTGGGCACCGGCGTCGCCGCCTCCAAGGGGATGAGGAAGGGCCTGGTGGTGGACCTGGAGGCCATGACAGCGACCATCCGCCAGTCGGTGTCCCAGGCGTCGGTCTTCTTGGACAGGGAGACGCCCCAGGCGTGCGTCGGGATCACGGGCAAGCACATCGTGAGCCTCCACAGCCGTGGAGTGCTGGAACACCTGGACGGCGACCAGGGGAGGCTCATCACCAGCCAGGACCTGGAGGTGGTGACGAAGCACGCCCACCCCAAGGTCGGCCGGAGCCAGCAACTCCTCCACGTCATCCCCCAGTGGTATGGGGTTGACGCCATGGATGGGGTGCGCAACCCGGTGGGCCTCAAGGGCCGACAACTGGCAGTGGAGTGCCACGCCGTGATAGGGGAAGTGGCCTCCCTGGACAACGTGATCCGAGCGGTGGAGGCCGCAGGGGTGGGCGTTCGGAGCATGGTGCTGGAGCCCCTGGCCAGCGCCGAAGCGGTCCTGAGCGCCGAAGAGAAGGAGACAGGGGCCGTGCTGGTGGACGTCGGCGGAGGGACCAGCGACCTGGCGATTTTCAGCGACGGCGTGCTGGCGTACACCACGGTCCTGCCGGTGGCGGGGTACCAGTTCACCAACGACCTGGCGGTGGCGTGTGGCGTGGCCTACGAGGTGGCCGAGGCGCTGAAGCTCCAGTACGGCCATGCCCTGCCCGACGAGACGGACCCCAATGAGTTGGTACAGATCCCTGGCTACCAGGGGGAAGCCCCCATGGTCATCCGCCGGCGGGAACTTTGCCGCACTCTCAACGATCGGGCGGTGGAACTCCTGCGCCTGGTCCTCCTGAAGATCCGCGAGGGGGGCTTGGAGCGCATGCCTCCGGGAGGCGTCGTGTTCACGGGCGGCGCCGTGAACCTGCCCGGGTGGGAGCTGCTTGCCCGGGAGATCATCCCCGGCTCGGTGCGCATAGCGGCCCCGAAGCCTATCTCCGGCCTGCCGGAGGGGCTCAGGAGCCCCACCTATTCCACCAGCGTCGGGATTCTCCTCTGGGGCATCCGCCATCCCACGGAGCAGAGGCACTATCAACAGGGCAATGGCAGCGCGCCCTTCGCCAAGGGGCGAATGTGGCTGCGCTGGCTGGCACAGTTTCTCGGCACCAAGAAGCAGCAGGCAGAGGAGCCAAGGAGGGCACGATGACCATGGAGAACGGTGGAGAGGTGGGAGCGCCGAAGGTGGGAACCGCCACGGTACGGGTGATCGGTGTGGGCGGTGGGGGGTGCAACGCGGTGAACCGGATGTACATAGAGAACAGGATCGCCGGAGTGGAGTACCTCGCAGTCAACACCGACGCCCAGCACCTTCAGAAGATGGCCATACCGACGAAGGTGCGCATCGGCGACAAGCTCACCCGCGGCCTAGGGGTGGGCGGCAACCCCGAGATGGGCAAGGAGGCCGCCGAGGAGAGCCGGGAAGATCTCTACACCGCCATCCGGGGCTCCGACATGGTCTTCATCACGGGCGGCATGGGCGGCGGGACCGGCACCGGAGCGGCACCCGTGATGGCGGAGATCGCCAAGGAGACCGGCGCCCTCACGGTGGCCGTGGTGACCAAGCCCTTCTCCTTCGAAGGGGCACGGCGCCACCGCCAGGCTGAGGACGGCGTCCAATCGCTGAGGAACCATGTGGACTCCCTGGTGGTCATCCCTAACGACCGGCTGCTCCAACTGTGCAAGGAGGACGTGACCGCCGACGACGCCTTCAAGCTGGCCGACGAGGCGTTGCGTCAGGGCGTCCAGGCCATTGCCTACACCGTCACGGTAGCTGGTGAGATCAACCTCGACTTCGCCGACGTGAAGGCCATCATGGCGGGAGCAGGCCAGGCATGGATGGCCATTGGGTCCGGACGCGGGGAGAGCCGGGCCGTAGACGCCGCCCGCGCCGCCATTGCCAGTCCCCTCCTCGACGTCTCCATCGAAGGGGCCAAAGGTGTCATGTTCAACGTGGCCGGTGGCCCAGACCTCACCCTCCACGAGGTTCACGCTGCGGCACAGGTCATCGAGCAGGTCGTGGACCCCAACGCCAACATCATCTTCGGCCTGGTCCACGACAACGATCTGGGCGACGAGGTCAAGGTGACCATCATCGCCACGGGCTTTCCCGTCGCCGACTCCATGCTCCCCAGCCAGGACCTGCTGGTCGCCCAACTGGAGAAGAGCGCCGTGAACGGCAGCGACGACCTGGACATCCCGCCGTTCCTCCGGCGGCACCCTGCCCTTCGGCGGAGAGGCCGGCAAGGGTTCTAGCTTCCTGGTGGTAGTCTTTCTCCGGCAGCGCCGTACTCTTAGACAATAATCATCCAAGGGAAGCAGCACGGCAGCCGGAGAAGCGGCTGAGGCGGCCCCGCACCCCTCCCACGGGGCCGCCTCTCAATCCTCCCCGGTTCCCTAGAAGTGGTTCGGAATACGTCTCGGGGGAGTCCTTCCCGACGGGTCGGGATGGCGGGGGTCTGGGGGTGTCCCCCACTGGGCACTGCCCAGACCC
>JACQOS010000146.1 GCA_016202425.1 Chloroflexota bacterium | reverse complement strand
TCCCCCTTCCTGGCCAGGAAGGGGGACAGGGGGATGGTCGTCCCGACCAGTCGGGATTCAGCACTCTCCTAGCTTGGGCAGACAACGCCTTCCGCGCCTTCATGGCCTGCCTTGCCCCCGCCCTGCGCTTCCTGGGTAGATGTAGGGGCCTTGGACCTCCAGGGCCCCCCTCTGCGACATGGCCTCCACAGCGGCCTCAGCGATGGCCTGCGCGCTCTTGATGTCCAGCGAGCGGTCCTTGGCTGCAATCTCCTGAGCGATATCGCCGATGGTGCATGGTCTCTCCGCAAGGAGCGTCTTCACGAGGGCGTAGATGGACTCCACCGTGAAGTTGGCGCACATGCTGTCTACAAGGAACTGCAACGACGTCATGTCCTATTCCTCGCGCGGCCCTTCAGCCAAAGGGCGTGCCCATCGGGCGCCTGGCCCTGGTCCGACGCCCTACAGCCCCTTCTCAGCGTCCCAGGTGGCGGCTGAAGAAGGCGAACACCTTCTGCCAGCCGTCCATGGCCTGCTCCTGGCGGTAGTTCGCTCGGTCGTAGTAGATGAAGCCGTGCCCTGCCTTGGGGTACGTGTGGAACTCGTAGGTCTTGCCGTACCGCTTGAGCTCCTGCTCGTGCTGGGCCACCTGGGCAGGCGACGGGCTCTGGTCTTCCTCGCCGAACAGGCCCAGCAGGGGGCAAGACAGCTCCTTGGTGTAGGCGATGGGGGCGACCGGCTGCTGCGGCGTCAGCTCCTGCTGGGACGCGACCACGCGGCCTCCCCAGCAGTCCACCGCGGCGTCGAACCCTTTCACCCGGCACGCCGCCAGGAAGGCGTGTCTGCCACCAGAGCACGTGCCAATGATTCCCACCTTGCCGTTGCTGTAGGGCAGCGACCGCAGGAGATGCATCGCGGCCTCACAGTCGCCCACCACGCTTTCGTCCGGCACTCCGCCCTGGCCGCGCACCTTCGCCGCTACCTCCTCCGGCGTGCCGTGACCGAAGCGGGAGTACAGGTTTGGGCAGATGACGACGTAGCCGTGCTGGGCGAACCGGCGGGCCGTCTCCCGGTAGAACTCGTCCCACCCTGGGAGGTGGTGGACCAGCACGATCCCGGGATAGGGGCCTGGCCCCAGAGGGTGCGTGAAGTAGGCGTTGACGATGTCGCCGCCATGCCCCCTCATGCTAGTGGTCTCTGCCAGCATTCCTTCGTAGGCGTCGGTCCTGAACTGGTTCCACATGTTCTCCCTCCTTCAGCACCAGTGGTCCTTGGGGTGTCCCGTTGGCCCTTCGCGGGGGCCGTGCCATCGGTCGGCGCTGGTCTATGCTATCGTCGCTGACCACCGCGCTCAAGGGTGCCCGGGCTCCCCTGGGGTTTCCAGCGCCCGCGAGACTTCTGGGTCATTGGCCAGTTGCTGGGCCTGCGGCAAGGCTCAGGAGGGATGTCGCCTGCTCCAGGGTAAGCTCCTGCTGGTGCGCCTGGTCCATGTCCCGGACGGTCAGCACGCCCCGCGCCAACTCTGCCTCGCCCAGGATGACGACGAAGCGGGCGTTCATGGAGGAGGCGTAGCGCATCTGGGCCCGGAGGCTGCGGCTGCTGGGGGCGACGAGCACAGAGATGCCGTGCTGGCGCAACTGCGTGGCCACCTGGGCACCGCGCGGGTCGGCCTCCTTGCCCTGGTGCGCCACCACCACGGGCCGCGGGATGACGGCAGGGACGGGCACCTGCTGGCTCCGGAGGTTCAGGACGAGCCGTTCGAGGCCGGCGCCGAACCCGATGCCCGGGGTGGGCCGGCCGCCCAGGGCCTGGATGAGCCCATCATACCGGCCTCCCCCCACCAGGGTGCTCTGGGAGCCCTCCTCCTGGGGCTGGACCTCGAAGACCGTGCGGGCGTAGTAGTCGAGGCCGCGCACCAGACGGGGCTCCACCTGGAAGGGGAGGTCCAGCTCCTCCAGGTACTGCTGGAGGGAGGTCCAGTGGCGCTGGCAATCGGGGCAGAGGTGGTCAGCGGAACGAGGCGCTTCCAGGATGTGGGGCTGGCACGTCTGCTGCTTGCAGTCCAGGAGGCGGAGGGGGTTCCGATGGTACCGGGCCTGGCAGTCGGGACAGAGGGAGGCAAGGCGGGCCTGGTAGTAGGACCGGAGCTCTTGGAGGTAGGTGGGACGGCAGGAAGGGTCGCCGATGGTGTTCACCTTGAGGGAGGCGCCCTTGAGGCCCAGGGTCGCGACCAGGAGCCAGCCGAGCTGGATGACCTCTGCATCTATGGCGGGACCCGCGTCGCCGATGGCCTCGATGCCGAACTGGTGGTGCTGTCGGTACCGTCCCGCCTGGGGGCGCTCGTAGCGGAAGATGGGGCAGAAGTAGTGCAACCGCACAGGCTGTGGGAGGCTGGCCATGCCGCGTTCCAGGTAGGCGCGGCACACAGGCGCCGTTCCCTCGGGGCGGAGGGTGAGCTGCTCGCCTCCGCGGTCCTCGAAGGTGTACATCTCCTTGATGACGATGTCCGTGGCATCGCCCACGCCGCGAACGAAGAGGTCGGCGCTCTCGAAGACGGGCGTGTCGATGCGCTGGTAGCCGAAGCGGCGGCACAGCTCCTCGGCGGTGCGCTGGACGTAGCGCCAATAGTCCTGCTCTTGAGGGAGGATGTCCTGGGTGCCTCGGGATGCTCGGTACAAGGCGCTCCTCTAGGAACCGTCCGGGTCAGGATAACGCACTCTCCTTCATGGCGTAAAGCGCGCCTGGCGGCCGCTTGGGGTCCAGGCACGCCGGGGCCCAAGCTAGTACCTACTGTCGGAAAAGGGCGCTATGATCAACCGCTCGTGGTGAGCCTAGTTTACCCTGAGCGCAGCCGAAGGGAACCATACGAGCGGAGGAAAAGTCC
>JACQOS010000145.1 GCA_016202425.1 Chloroflexota bacterium | reverse complement strand
GGGTCTGGGCAGTGCCCAGTGGGGGACACCCCCAGACCCCCGCCATCCCGACCCGTCGGGATGGACTCTCCCGAGACGCATTTCCGAACCACTTCTAGGGCTCCATGGGCCCCGGCAGCAAGCTACCCAGCAGGCCTCTCAGCTCCTGGAGCATCTGCGCGGCCAGGTGGTCCAGGCGCCGCTCCATCTCCAACCCCGCCAGCCGGTCGTGGGTTTCCGCGATCTGGTTGAAGACGCCCAGGGCGAACTCGACACCCGCGAGGTTCATCCCCAGCTCGTCCACCCAGTGCTTGATCAGCCGGAGCCGCTGGATGTCGCGCTCAGAGTACAGGCGAAGCATTCCCCCCGTTCGCGCCGGCGATACCAGGCCGAACCGTTCGTACTTTCGCAGCGTCTGCGGGTGCATTTCCAGCATTCTTGCGGCAACGCTAATGATGTAGAGGCCGGGAGCCTCCTGGCTGGTCTGCTCGCTGGTTGCGGAGGCCGGGCGCTCCACGATGCCGGACGCGGCAGGCCCCTCGCGACGGGCGAGGGCGCCGCCCTGCCGTGGGATGGGCGATGCGCCTGCCGCCCTCGGGTCGGCCGGGCCCCTGCGCGGTCTCTCCGTCAGGTGTCTCTGAGGCATGGAAGGTGCTTTCGACGAGGCTTGACTCGCCCTGAATCTTACGTCTTGACACGACCTGTGTCAAGACCTATGATATGCCTTGGCGGGTCAGTCGCCTGCATCTGCCGGGCGTCGCCTGACATCCGATCCACGGGCGACGTTCGTATACAGGACAGAGGCTGACTTCCGGAGGTGGCGGAGATGCTGGACTTCAAGGGATGTCCTCGCTGTGGGGGCGACCTTCACCTGAGCCGTGACCAGTACGGCTCCTACAAGGAATGCCTGCAGTGCGGCTATGTGGAAGATGTGCCCGATAGGGTCAAGGTAGGGGACGCAGTAGCTGAAGCGTCTGAGGAGCTGGTGCCCGGGGCTGCCTGACCTCCGGCCGCTGGCCGCTCCTAGAGGCTATTCGGGAAACCCTCACCCCCTGTACCCCCTCTCCCTTGCCAAGGGAGAGGGGGAAGAAAAGATAGCTGGGGGACACCCCAGACCCCCGCCAGAGGGGGGCACAGCCCCCTCTGGAGTCCCCCTTTTCAGCAGCTTGCTAGCTGAAGCGCTCCTCCTTCCACGGGTCGGCGTTGTTGTGGTAGCCCAGTTGCTCCCAGAAGCCTGGCCGGTCCTCGGCTATCAGCTCGAGCCCGTTCACCCACTTCGCGCTCTTCCAGCCGTACCGGCTCGGGACCACGAGACGCACCGGGCCCCCATGCTCTGGGTCCAGAGGCTTGCCATCGTGCCGGTGCGCGAGGAGCACGTCGTCCTCTATGAGTACCGGCAGAGGCAAGTTCGTGGTGTAACCGCCGTAGCAGTGGACCATCGCGTGCTTGGCCTCCGGCCTCCCCTGGGCACGCCCGAGCAACTCCTTGACAGGGACGCCCTCCCACAGGTTGTCTTTTCGGCTCCACTGGGTGACGCAGTGGAAGTCTCGCGTCACCGCGACCTGGGGCAGCGCCAAAAACTCCTCCCAGGAGTAGGTCGCCTCACGTTCCACCAGCCCGAAGACGCGGAGTCTCCATGAGCGCAGCTCGATGCTCGGAGTGGTCCCGTGGGTGAGGACCGGGAACTTGTCGGTCAGGTACTGGCCGGGAGGCAGGCTATCGGCGGACTGCCGGCGAGGGCTCTGGGTGACGCGGCCAAGCTTTCTCAACATAGGGCTTGCCTCTGGCAGGACCGCCCTTGGACTACTGAGGAGGGGGCGCTTCCCGCAGGTTACTCCGCATGATAGCCCCCTGGGACAGCTTTGTAAACGGGAGGTCTCTCGGCCATGCCAGGCATCCCCACCCGCCCACTGTGGTAAGCTACGGGCCAATGTCCAGGCCTCCAACCGTGGCCGGACCCCATGCGGTGGGGCAACCTATGGACCTCCCGTCGCCCGCCATCAGTGTCCAGGGCCTGACCAAGTCCTACGGAGCGGCCCTCGTGCTCCGAGACATGGACCTGGAGGTCTCCTGGGGACAGCGCTCTGTGCTGCTGGGCCCCAACGGCTCCGGCAAGACGACGCTCATCAAGGTCCTGGCGACCCTGGCGCGCCCGGAGGGGGGCAAGGTCACCGTTGCCGGGTGGGACTGGCGGAAAGAGGGCGTAGCCATCCGCAGGGCTGTTGGCGTCGTCACCCATCAGACCCTTCTGTACGGCGACCTGACCGCCCACGAGAACCTACAGTTCTACGGTCGGATGTTCGGCGTCCCGCACCTGGGCCAACGCATCCGAGAGGCAGCCGACCAGATGGGCGTGGCCCGCTACCTGGACCGCCGCGTCCACACCCTGTCCCACGGCATCCAGAAGCGCCTCTCCCTCGCCAGGGCCATCCTCCAAGCCCCCCGCATCCTGCTCTTGGACGAGCCGGAGACGGGCCTGGACTTGGAGGCCCAGGGATACCTGGAAAGCCTTCTTCGCTCCCCTGGGGAAGATGGCTCCCCCCGGACGGTGCTCCTGACGACCCACAACCTGGAGCGCGGGCTTGCCTGGGGCGACCGGGTGGGTGTCCTCGCGGGAGGCCGTGTGGCATACGAGGCGTTGAGGGGGGACCTCGATGTCGACAGGGTGCGGGCCTTGCTCTCACCCTCTCGGAGGGCCAGCCGTTGAGGTCCTTCTTTCTGCCTCTCCTGGTGGTAGCGTGGAAGGACATCCGCCTGGAGCTGCGGACCAGAGAGCTGGTGACGTCCATCCTGGTGTTCGCCCTGCTGGCGGTCATCATCTTCACGTTTGCCTTCGACCCGACACCGGAAAGGGTGGCGCTGGTGATGCCGGGCACCGTGTGGGTTGCCTTCACCTTCGCCGGGACCCTGGGGTTCAACCGCTCCTTCATGCTGGAGAAGGACCGAGGCAGCCTGGAAGGGCTTCTGCTCTGCCCGGTGACGCGCGACGTCATCTATTTGGGGAAACTCCTGGGTGTGTTCCTCTTCATGAGCCTGGTGGAACTCCTGCTGCTGCCCGTTTTCTCCGCCCTCCTCAATTTTCCCCTGCTCGACCTTCGGCTCATCGCGGTAGCCCTGCTGGCGACCCTGGGGTTTGCGGGCGTGGGCACCCTCTTCTCTGCCATAGCGGTCAACACCCGGTCCAGGGAGATCATGCTCCCTATCCTGCTGCTTCCTGTAGCCGTTCCGGTCGTCATCGCGGCGGTGGAGGCAACGGGCGCCCTGCTGGAGGGCGCATCCTTTGGGGAGGTGAGGCGCTGGTGGCAGCTTCTCCTGGCCTACGATGTGGTATTCTTGGTCGTGTCCGCGTTCCTGTTCGGCTTCGCGTTGGAGGAGTGAAGAGGAGGACCGCCGCTATGCGACATGACGCCCCTGCGGCCCCGAAGGCCGGTCGCCAGGCGCCGAGGGCTGCCCTGGCAGCCAGCCGTGCGCCTGGCTCTTGGGGCGGGGCGGGCCGCGGAGACGCAGTGGGCCCCCATGGCCTCATCCTGGTGGTCAGCACCCTGGTGACGGCGGACCTGGCCCTCATCTTTCTCTGGGTGCCCACGGAGACTTTGGCCATGGGGGTGGTGCAGCGCATCTTCTACTTCCATGTTCCCCTGGCGTGGGTAGGGTTCCTGGCCTTTGGGGTGGTGTTCGTCGCCAGCATCCTCTTCCTGTGGCGCGGTGGCCGCCGATGGGATGCCCTGGCCCACGCCTCCGCCGAGGTGGGCGTGGTCTTCACCACCCTCATGCTCTTCAGCGGCTCCACCTGGGCCAAACCGGTCTGGGGTGTCTGGTGGACGTGGGACCCCAGGCTGACCACTTCCCTCATCCTCTGGCTGCTGTACGTGGCCTACCTCATGGTCCGGGCCTATGCTCCTACCCCTGCTCAGGCCGCGCGCTACGCGGCCGTTCTGGGGACCATCAGCTTCATCGACGTCCCCATCGTGTACTTCTCCGTCGTCTGGTGGCGGAACATCCACCCGGAGATCATCGTGGGCCCCACGGCACAGCCCGGGAGCCTGGAGCCAGAGATGCTCGTTACCTTGCTCTTCTCGCTGCTCACCTTCACCCTCCTCTTTGCCTATCTGTTGTGGGAGCGGGTACGCCTCCGCGAGGCGGAGGACGCCGTGCGCAGCCTCCGGGGCCTGGAAAGGAGCGAATGAGCGATGCCCAAGCGCCTTGGTCTCAGGACTGGCCTGGCGGTGTTCGGAGGGTGGCTCCTCTGGTTGGCGGGAGCGGGGGCCGTCCTGGCCTCTGGTCCTGGACAGGTCCAGTTGCCTGGGGAGGGCACGCTGCCCTACCTCTTCGCCGTCTACACCGTCACCTGGCTGGCCTTCTTCGCCTACGCCCTCTCCATGAGCCGCCGCCAGCGGGAGCTTCTCCGGGAGATCGAGGAGCTCCAACGAGAGCTCGAGGAAAAACGCGGTGGGCAGCAGGGGCATACATAGCCTGACGGGCTCCAGGGAATGGGCTTCTGCTTTCGCCCAGGGCCTTTCCTAGAGGCTATTCGGGAAACCCTCACCCCCTGTGTCCCCCTCTCCCGCCTCAGGCGGGAGAGGGGGGAGAGAACGAATCTGGGGGACACCCCCAGACCCCCGCCATCCCGACCCGTCGGGATGGACTCCCCCGAGACGGATTTCCGAACCACTTCTGGCAGCCACGCGCGGGCTGGCTGGGCAAACCGGTACCCCGGCGTCTTCGGCGCGGGGTGGGAGAAGAGATGGCGGAGACCTACCTGCTGGCCCGAGAGGCTGGCCTGTGGAGGCTGGACGCCCGGTGGCGACGGCCCTACCGCGACTCCCCCTGGCGTTCGTGCTGGAGGAGTAGGGCCGCGTAGCCGTCCCCCGGGGAGGGCGTTGCCGCCGGGGCTTCGCGCTACCCGCGGATTTCGAAGCGGCGATACTGGCCCTCGGGCGCGCCCCATTCGACGTCCACCTGGGCGACGAAAGCCCCCGGCGGGCCCTGGCGCAGGTGCGCCAGCAGTTGCTCCAGGGCAACCCGTGGCCCCTGGGCCAGCACCTCCACCGTCCCACCGTCGGGAAGGTTGCGGACCCACCCTATGAGCCCCAGGGCCCTGGCGCTGGTCTGGGTGAAGTCGCGGAAAGAGACCCCCTGGACCCGACCCCGGACAAGAGCGCGGAGCTGGGCCGCCTCCCCCTGACGGAGCCCTTGCGCCGACCCGCTGGGTCCTCCGGGGCTAGGACCGCCCGGCCGGGGCTCGGCCGGCCGCCGAGCCGGAGCGGGAAGCCGCGTCTGGACGAACCGCTCCAGAGCGGTGGCCAGGGTGTCTCCCCGCTCCTTGAGCTCGTACTCCACGTTGACGATGGGCTTGTTGATGCGCAGGAGGTGGGACAAGTTCACCGGAGAGGCGTCCAGCACCACGTCGGCGTCAACGGCGTTGAGCGTCGCCTCCAGGTCGCGGAGCTGGTCGGTCGTATAGCCCATGGCGGGGAGCTCCCCGCCCAGGTGCGGGTAGGCCCGGTAGGTCTCTGCGATAGACCCCACGGCGAACGGCCTCACGTCCACCACCTCGGCGGCGCCGTAGAGGCTGGCGGCCAGGGTGCCGGCGCCGGAGCTCATCTCGCCGTGGGTCAGGGTAGGGCCGTCCTCCACGATGGCAACGCGCCTCCCGCGCACGAGCTCCGGCCGGTCCGCAGACACCACCAGTTCGGCCAGGGCAACCTCCGCCTGGGGGCGGACGGCCCGGATGTTGGCCAGCACCCGCTCCACCTGCTGGGGCGAGGCGGTGTTCACCTTGCTGACGACGCAAACGTCGGCCATGCGCAGGTTGGCCTCCCCTGGGTGGTAGGCGAGCTCGTGGCCCGCCCGCAGGGGGTCCACCAGGACGATGTGGAGGTCCGGGCGGATGAAGGGGAAATCGTTGTTGCCGCCATCCCAGAGTAGGACCTGGGCGGAGCCCTCTACCTCTGTCAGAATAGCCGCGTAGTCCACCCCGGCAAAGACGGGGACACCCATGCGCAGGTAGGGCTCGAACTCTTCCCGCTCCTCCACCGTGGCATGGGCGGCGTCCAGGTCCTCCAGGGAGCGGAACCGCTGCACCCGCTGACGCTCCAGGTCGCCATAGGGCATGGGATGACGGACGACGGCCACCTCATAGCCACGGTCCCTCAGCCAGCGGACCGCCCACCGGGAGGTGGGGCTTTTCCCCGCACCGGTGCGCACCGCGCAGACGCTCACCACCGGGATGCGAGCGGTGAGCATGGTCTCGTTGGGGCCAAGGAGAACAAAGGTTGCCCCTGCGGCCAGGACCCGGGAGGCCTTGTGCATGACCTCCAGGTGGGAAAGGTCGCTGTAGGCGAGATGGACCTCCTGCACCTGGTGGTCCCGAACAAGGGACTCCATCTCCTCTTCCGGGTAGATGGGGACCCCCGTGGGGTAGAGGGTGCCAGCCAGGGATGGTGGGTAGGTCCGCCGGGCGATGTGAGGGATCTGCGCGGCGGTGAAAGCCACCACCCGGTACGCCGGGTTGTCGCGGAAGCGGAGGTTGAAGTTGTGGAAGTCGCGGCCCGCAGCGCCCATGACGAGGACCCGCCGGGGCCGCCCTGTGGCATCCACGAATTTCTCCTTGGTTCCTGCTATGGCAGAATCTGTGTGCCGCCACGCCCCGCCAGGGGCGCCTCCGCTCGCCGCACCTTGATGCTACTTTACCACCGGGCCTGGGGCCGGGCCACCCGGGCCTCTAGGGACACGCTGCAAACGACGAGGCCTCCCTGCCGGGAGGCCTCCACGGGTCGCCGAGGATGTCAGACCGCTAGGTGAGCCCCAGGCGTTTCGCCAGCAACTCGCGCATCTCCCGGACGGACTCCTGTTGCCAGGCCGGGTGCCGGGGCTGGGTCCTGGCCCGGATGGCCGCCCGGAGGTCCACGTCCGAGGCGCCGGGCATCTCCCGCCTGACCTCCTCTTCGATGCGCGGCCGCTCCTGGTTGGCCAGGGCAGGCCGCTCGACCCAGTGGCAAAGGTAGTCCACGCCCCGGGTGTAGAACACGGCCACGGGGATGGACCGGAATTCCCCTTTGTTCAGGAACTCGTCCATGATGTCCAGGTTCTGGTCCCGCGGGAAGATACGGAGCTCCATCCCGCCAGCCTCGGCGATCCTGACCATCGCGGGCAGCCCCCGGTACACATCGGGGCACCAGTCCTCGCCCAGCACGAGCACCTTCGCGGCACCTCCAGGATGCTGGGCCGCGCTGCGGAAAAAGGCCGCGTCCCTCGGGCTGAGACGGCAGTCCGCGTAGAACTGCTCGAACCGGTCTCGGTTCACCTTGATCTGGGCCAGGTACTCCTGGAAGGTAAACCCTTTGGCGAACCGCTCAGGGGTGACGACGCTTGTCTTCCTGGCCATGTTTCCCCTTTCTCCGCTACGCTGCCGAATGGTGCCAGCACCTGCTCTGGGCGGCGCCGCCGCCCCTCAGATGGCTCAGCCTACCTCTCCGCCGAATCCCACCTGGACCTTCCCATCCGGGTACACGATGATGGGCACCGCGTCGCTGTACTTCAGGGCCTCGTCCAGCCATTGCTGGCTCTCGTCCACCCTTCGCTCCTCGAAGTGGATGCCCAGCCGACCCCACTCCTCCCTCAGCAGCTCACAGGTAGGGCAAGAGGTCAGCGTATACACCACAGGGGCGCCAACCACCATTATCCCTCCTTCGCTCCGCCCGCGGGGTCAGGCCCTGACAACCTGTCTCTCCTGACCCCCCCTTCGCTTGAGCAGTCCACGTTACCCCCACCTTCCGCCGGTGTCAAGCTGACCACAACCGTCCCTTCCGCCCATCGGCAGTGGCAGGAGCAAACCCTCTGGACATCTATCTAGTTCTGGGCAGACGAATCAGCGCCAAACTCGACCTCCGCGGCGGCGAACTTGACAGCCGTGGTAGAATAATTACTGAACAGGACGGCGGAAAGGCGGAATAATTACCATGGGAAAGCTCGGTACCTATTCCTACCCGGACATTCGCTTCGGTGACGCGGTGGAGATCGCCGGTCGTATTCTGAACAAGTTTCGGGGCACCGTCACCGTCAAGGGCCTCGCATGGGAGTTGGGGATGGCGGAGAACAGCGGCACCCTCTTCGCCAAGAGCGCGGCCCTACGGGACTTTGGCCTGGTGGAGGGACGAGGGGAGCTGAGGGTTTCTGACCTGGGGCGCCGTGTCCTGCTCCCCACCAGTCCCGAAGAGGGGCGCCAGGCCCGTGCCCAGGCTTTCCAGCGGGTGGACCTCCTGCGTTACCTCTATGAGCGGTTCGAAGGGGAGGCCCCCGATGACTCCGCCCTGCTCATCGCCCTGGAGGAGATCACCCGGGCGCCGCGGGAGGAGATCGTCCGGCGGTTCACCCTCATCCAGAAGCACCTGGCCGATGCCAGCCGGGTCCTGAAGGGTCTCCGGCTTCCCATGGGCCTCGAGCCGGCCACCCTTCGGCCAATTGCTGAATCCTCTATTCCAAAGGAGGAGTTAACGGCAGAGGATTCAGCAACATCCCGGGAGCTCCAGCTCGTGGCCGGCACCGTAAAGCTGACAGCCGCGCTGACGCCGGAGAACGTGGAGGCGGTCATCGTGCTCCTCCAGGGGATCAAGGGGAGCATGGAAAAGGCAGCCCCCGGGGCCCGGGCGGCCGCCCGCGCCTTGCTGGCTGCTGAAACAGGGGAGTTCAGTGGGGCGAAGCCCCTTTGACGGGGGTCTGGGGGTGT
>JACQOS010000139.1 GCA_016202425.1 Chloroflexota bacterium | reverse complement strand
GGTCGGGATGGCGGGGGTCTGGGGGTGTCCCCCAGATTCGTTCTCTCCCCCCTCTCCCGCCTCAGGCGGGAGAGGGGGCCAGGGGGTGAGGGTTTTGAGATGAGTTCTTGCAACGAGGAGGGAACCATGGCCATTTGGGATGATGTGCTTGCCGGTACGGACCGAGCGGTGTTCGAGGCCTTCCTGCGCGGCAACGTCAAGGAGCTGGGCAAGAGGCCTGCCATCGTCGTGGTGGACGTGACGTACGGCTTCGTGGGGCTCAAGTCTGAGCCCATCCTGGAGTCCATGAGGACCTATCGGGGTGCCTGCGGCGACATCGGGTGGGCCAGCGTGGGCCCCATCCAGGAGCTCCTGGCCATGGGCCGAGACCGGGGGGTACCCATCGTGTACAGCACGCCCATCACCGACGAGCGGCGGGGGGCTGGGTGGGCGGGCAGGGCGCGGGACCGCTCGCGCCTGGAGCTGCTCCGCAAGGAGGAGCTGGAGAGGCGGCGGCTGGGCTACACCATCATCAAGGAGATCGAGCCTCGGCCGGGGGACATCGTGATCAACAAGCGGGGTCCCAGCGCGTTCCTGGGTACCCCGCTGGTGAGCTACCTGAACGAGCTGGACGTGGACACCCTCCTGGTCACGGGCGGCACCACCAGCGGGTGCGTGCGTGCGACGGTGGTGGACGGCGCGTCGTACGGGTACTACGTCGGCATCGTGGAGGAGGGCACCTTCGACCGGTTCCTCATCAGCCACAAGGTGAGCCTCATGGACATGCACGCCAAATACGGGACGGTCATCTCCTTGACGGAGGCCCTGAGCTACCTGAGGTCCAGGGCGGAGCCTGCCCTGGGGCGGAGGCAGCTCTCCGCCGTGTGATCTTCCTCCCCCAGGCCCACCGGCGGATACCGTCGTTGACAAGCTGGCATAGCTGATGCTACACTGTGAAAGGTTGGGCATCGCACGTCCGGCGCGGGCGGGTCGCGTTCGAAAGGTCGGGCTGCTGGACGCCCAAGGATGTCCCGGACGAGCAGCGAGAGGGGGCGTACCGGGCCCGTTGCCCCTCGGGGAGGCATCAAGGTGAAAACCCAGGATTTCGTCGTGCGGTTCGCCGGCGAGGGTGGCCAGGGAGTGGTGACCTCTGCGGAGGCCCTGGCCAGGATGGCGGCGGAGGTGGGCTACCATGTGCAGACCTTCGCTACCTTCCCATCCCAGATTGAGGGAGGCCCAACCTGGACTCAGGCCCGCATCGCCATTTCCCCGGTCCTGAGCCCGGGGGATGCCCTGGACGTCTTGGTGGCGCTCAACCGTCACGCGTACGAGGAACACTACCCCGAGCTGCGTCCGGGTGGCGTGGTGATGCACGACGCCTCGTTCCAGGTGGAGGAGCAGGGCCACACCCTTGCCATGCCGTTCACGGAGCTGGCCAAGCAGGCCGGAGAGGCCCGCTCCATGAACATGGTGATCCTGGGGGCCCTGGCGCACCTCATCTCCATGCCGCGCCAGTACCTGGAGAACTTCGTCCGTCTGCGGTTCAAGGGGCGGGACGCGGTCATTGAGGGTAACCTGAAAGCCGTCGCCCTGGGCTTCGAGCACGCCGCCAGCGGCGAGTTCCGGCTGGGGGAGCTGGCGCTGCCCCAGAAGCCCGCGTACCCGCAGCTCCTCATCAGGGGCAACGATGCCCTGGCCGTGGGTGCCATGGCGGCGGGGGTAGACTGCTACATCGGATACCCCATCTCCCCGGCAACGCCCGTGCTGGTGTTCATGGAGCGCAACCTGATAGGGCCGGGGAAGTTCGCCTACCAGGCAAGCTCGGAGATCGAGGCCATCAGCGCCGTGCTGGGAGCGGGGTTTGCTGGCAAGAAGGCAATGTCCGCTACCTCGGGCCCTGGCCTGTCCCTCATGAGCGAGGGCATTGGCCTGGCGTGGATGGCGGAGATCCCTCTGGTGATCGTGGACGTGCAGCGGGGTGGGCCGGCGACGGGGATGCCCACCAAGACCGAGCAGTCCGACTTCTTCCTCGCCCTGACCCCCGCCCATGGCGACTCGATGATGCCCATCATCGCCCCCGGTACGGTCGAGGAGTGCCTCTTCGCCATTATCCACGCCTTCAACTGGGCGGAGCGGTACCAGGGGCCCGTGATCGTCCTCTCCGAGCAGACCCTGGCGGAGCGGGTGCAGAACATTCCCAAGCCCGACCTCTCCTCCATAGCGGTGGAGGGCCGGAACGTCTACAGGGGCGGCAACGGCTACCTCCGGTACGACGGCTGGGAGATGTCTCCCATGCCCGTTCCCGGCGGTCCCGGTGCCTACGTGGCCAACGGCAGTGAGCACGACCCCTTCGGCGACACGACTCACCTTCCCCAACGCCACGTGCAGATGACCGAAAGACGCTTCAGCAAGCTGAAGGCCCTGGAGGACGGCACGTACGAGCGGCACCACGCCGAGGAGCCCATCGCCCTCATGCCGTGGGGTGCCTCCAAGGGACCGGCCCTGGAGGCGTACAACACCCTGTCGTCCCGGGGGGTCCGCCTGGCCTGGTACTACACCATGTACCTCCATCCGCTCCCGCCCAAGCTGCTCCAGGAGCTTCAGAAGAAGGAGCTGGTGCTGGTGCCGGAGCTGAACTACACGGGGCAGTTTTCCAGCTACCTGCGCTCTCAGGGGGTCCGGGCGGAGTCCGTACGGCAGTACACGGGTCTGCCCTTCAAGGTCCGCGATCTTGTCCGCTGGGTCTCCGAGCGGGTAGAGGCCCGGGGCGGGAGGATGGTACACGCATGACGCAGAAGAACCCCGAGTACGACTTCAAGTGGTGCCCAGGGTGCGGGGACTTCGGAGTCCGCCGGGCCCTGGAGTTCGCCATGGCGGAGCGCATTGAAAGCTCCAAGCTCCCCATGGAGACCAACGTGGTCATCGCCGGCATCGGGTGCTCGGGCAACCTCGTCCACCTGCTGGAGGGTCCCCAGCCCTTTGGCTTCCATGGCATCCATGGCCGCACGCTGCCCATCGCCCTGGGGGCCAAGATGGCGCGGCCGGACCTCAACGTGGTGGTGGTGGCAGGCGACGGGGACTTCCTGAGCATCGGCATGGAGCACATCGCCCCGCAGGCGGCGCGCAACCTGGACGTCTGTTGCGTCGTCATGGACAACGCCGTCTATGGACTGACGAAAGGACAGAGCGCTCCCACCACCACTCTGGGAGCTATCACCAGTTCGACCCCTTACGGTAAGGCGGAAGAGGCACTGAACCCCTTGGAGCTCTATCTCACCCTAGGGGTCACGTTCATCGCCCAGGGCTTCTCCAGCAAGGTGAAGGACCTGGCCAAGCTCATCAGCGCGGCGATGGCCCACCGCGGGTTCGCCATCGTCCACGTGCAGTCGCCCTGCACGACCTACAACGACACGTACGACGTGCTGAAGGGCAACCCCAAGAAGAGCCTGGCGCCACAGATATGGGACGTCCCCGCGGAGCACGAGCCTTCCCGCAGGGAGGCGGCGTTCCAATTGGTCCAGCGGGGCGGCGTGCCTCTGGGTATCATCTATCGCCAGGAGGGCCGGCCCAGCCTGGACCAGCGCCTCGCCCAGCTCCAGGAGCGCGTCAAGCCCAAGAGCGTGGACGAGCTGATGGCGGCCTATCAGCTCTCCTGAGTCGGCTGGTTCGTGCCCTCACCCCGGGTTGCCGTAGACTGTCGTGGCGGGGTAGATGGCCGCCCAGTAGAACCAGAAGCCCTGCGTATGGAGGAGGGGTGGCAGGCGCTGCCCCTTGAGGGGTCCCTGGACCGCCTGTCCTAGCATGTTCCACTGGCTCCCCGTCTCCTGGTCCACGAACAGTCCCTCTTTTCCTGAGTAGGCAAAGGTCAACTTCTGGCCCCCGGCCTGGGGGACGAAGACCGAGGCGCTGCCGACGCTCCGCGCGCTCCCAACGTCGGGCGCATCCAGGGCCGAGAGGGCGCTGGGCTCGTAGAAGATGACCAGGCGGGCGTCGCCGAGGCTCTCCTGTATGAGGCGCTGTTTCGCCAGCTCGCGGAAGGGGTACGCCCGGGGCTTGCCCTGGAGGAGCACTCCTACCACTCTCTCCGTGGCAGGCAGAGGGGGCAGAAGGGCGCCGGAGAAGAGGAAGGGCGACGGGTTTGTGTCGTAGTAGGCGTAGGGGTTGTACCCGTGGGGGCCTTCGGCTGCGGAGATGGTGGTTCCCTGGGGGAAGGCAGCCTTGAACTCCCGCCAGGTGACCACCTGCGCAGCGATGGGCTCCAGGCGCGTCCCGGCCAGAGACCCCACGATGGCCTCGGCTGTCCCTTGCTGCCACCACGACTCCGTCTCGTGGTCCCACATGACGAGGTTGCTCTGCCGCAGCAGCCCCGACACACCAAAGGTGAGCGTCCTTCCGTTCACATCGCGGCCAAAGACCGTGGCCGTGTTGCACAGCGGTCACCAGGTGACGGCGATGGGCTTGCCCCCCAGGACGTCGTTGACGATCTCCCGCGCCACCAGGACGCTTTGGGAGTAGGCGCGGGCTTCGTCGTTCACCTCCACCACGATCACCGGCTCCAGCTCCAGGAGCCATTGGTTCCCCTCGGCGATGGTCTCCACCGCCGGGTGGTAGATGGGGAAGATTTGGTCCCGCTCCAGCCCCAGGTACTTGACCTCTTCCAGGGGAACCGTGTGCCTGGAGAAGTCCGTCTTCCAGACGTAGCCGTAGGCGGCGAAGCGAGAGCGGGGATCGAAGGAGGGGGTGGGCGGCGGTTGGGTAGAGGTCGCCGGCGGTGTCGTCCGGGCCTCCTGGAAGGGTGTCGCCTGGCCTGTGGGTGGGGCTGATGGCGTGGGCGCCCTGGCGGTGCTGCATGCCAAAGCCACCAGGCCTGCGGCCACCGTCACCACCAGCGCCCCCCATCGAGACCAGCGGCCCATCGCGCTCCCTCCCGTCGTGCCTTCTCAACTCATTAGATGACGGGGGGCGCAGGAGGGTGCTGGGGGACTAATCTACTCCAGCCCAACTAGCAGGCTGCTGAAAAAGAGGAGTCCAGAGGGGCGAAGCCCCTTTGACGGGGGTCTGGGGGTGTCCCCCAGATACAATTTCTTCCCCCTTCCTGGCCAGGAAGGGGGCGAGGGGGATGGTCG
>JACQOS010000016.1 GCA_016202425.1 Chloroflexota bacterium | reverse complement strand
GCACGGCAAGCCTCTCCTTTGGTGAATTCAGCAATGCTGAAGCCATTGTACCATTCCGCGAGGTGGCAGCGCCGGCGTGCAGAGGAGGTGCCTTTTCAGCCTTAGCAGGGTACGGAAGAACTCCTTCGACCATCCCCCTCGCCCCCTTCCTGGCCAGGAAGGGGGGTAGGAATTATATCTGGGGGACACCCCCAGACCCCCGTCAAAGGGGCTTCGCCCCTCTGGACTCCTCCTTTTTCAGCAGCCTGCTATGGTTGGCATTCTATCACGCCGCCGGGCACCATCGGTAACCTTGCCCCTGGGCCTGCTGACAAGGCCTGAGCCGTCAGGTGGCCCACCGCATGATCCTGTACATGTGGAGGAGGAGCTTCCAGACCTCCTTGACGAACACGGGCGGCGAGACCCTGCGCGTAGGGTCCATGTGCCGGAACAGGGAGAACTCCGTCTGGTAGACACCGCCTCTGGGCCGGAGGGCGTCGGCCAGGCGCCGGGACTCCGCCGCGGGGACCAGGGCATCCTCCCTGTCGGCCATGATGAGCACCGGCGCCTTCAGGTCCTGGATGCGGGTCCGGGGAGAGATGCGCTGGAGCCCCTCCCGAAAGCGAGGGGGCAGGGCGCCTGCCAGCCTCCGGGCCTCTTCCAGGGTCACGCCCGAAAGGAGCTGGTGGACCAGCTTCGCCTCCTCCGAGAGCGATGCCGCGTCGAAGCCATCCGCAGACCTGCCCTCCAGGAAAAGCTGCTCGAGCAAGCGGCGCTCCTCCTCACGGCCGACGCTCTCGATGAGGTGGCGGGTAAAGACCTCGCTGGTCAGGCGGTCTGGCTCCCAGGGCTCCACCTGGGAGTCGTAGAATCGGCGGCGGCTAGCGATGGCCACCAGCAGGTCCTCGGCGTCGTAGTAGCCACCGAAGAAGTTGACGAAAGCGACAGCATCCCGGATGCGGACGTCCTCGGCCGCCAGAACGGCGAAGGAGGCGCCTACGCAGAAGCCGCCCAGGCCCACGCGGGCAGGGTCCACCTGGGCCAGGCCTCGCAGGTAAGAGAACGCACCCACCAGGAGGTCCACCTCCTGGGGCTCGACGCGCTTCTCCGCCATGGGGGCTGACCACGGGACGAGCACCGCCATGCCCGAGCGGGCCAGCCCTTTGCCCAGGTTGATCACGCGGGGGTCGTCCCTGCCGGCGGGATTCACCCCCAGGAAGAGCACCACTCCAGCATGACGACCCCCGCGGGCGGGGAGGTAGAGGTCTCCCACCCCGTCACGACTGCCGAGGGGGAACCGCACCTCCTGGCGGCTGGGTTCGCCTAGGAACCACTCCTGAGGGCGGACGGGTGCGTTGGGCAGAATCTGAGGCACGAACAGCAGCGCCTTCACCGCCGCGCGGCCCGGGGAGGTGCAGCCGAGGCCGACACCCAGGAGCAGGAACGCGGCCAGGAGCCCCAGCGTGACCCGTTTCCACCAGCGGCGCATGGCTCCACCATCATACCTCGCCCCTGCGAGCTATCCATTGAAGTCATTTCAAAAGGGGCCTCCTGGAGGAGTCCATCCCGACGGGTCGGGATGGCGGGGTTCTGGGGGTGTCCCCCACTGGGCACTGCCCAGACCCACGACTCGCTACCGTCGCCTGTCGCAGGTACGCTGCAACGCTGGTGCATGGGGGAGCAGGGGGTGAGGGCTTTGAAATGAGCTCTCAGAAAAGGCGCCGCGCCTCTCCCTTGCCAGGCGCTGGGCCTCCTCTACCTCCCTCCGGTACTGGGCCTTCCACCTGCGAAACCCCGCCTCCGGGTCGCCCCATTGCTCCATGAAGGCTCGGGCAGCCCGGACCCCCGATTGCCAGAGCGCCTCTTTCTCCTCGGGCGTCAGGGCGAACTTCGTGGTCGGGATGCCGCAGCCGTCGATGGCCACCGTCCGGGCCCAGTGCCTTCGGGCGATGTACCGGCGATCCATGGCGGAGAAGAGGGTATCCCAGACCGTCTTCCCGAAATGGAAGATGCTGTTGATCTCCGCCAACTTGGCAGGCCAGGGCGGGTGGCCGTCCGCCTTGTCTGCTGGGCTGTAGAGATCGAACCCGAAGGTAGGCCAGGCAGGCTCCTCGCCGGGCGGTGCATCAAACATCCAGATGGGGTAGTTGCTGAGAATGCCTCCATCCACGACGTGGTGGACCCTGCCGGCGGTGTCCTTCAGCTTCCAGGGCTCGAAGAAGATGGGGATGCTCATGCTCATCCTCAGGGCCTCGGCAATGGGAAGGCCATCCGGGTCGAGCCCATAGTGGACGATGTCCTGGGGGAGGACGACCATCCGGTGGGCCGTGAGGTCCGAGGCGACCACGCGCAGCTTGTACCGATAGGGTGAGTCTTTCGGTGCATCCGGGTCGTACAGGAGGTCCCCAAAGGTGTGCTTGCCGGTAGGCAGGTGGTCGTTGACCAGCTCCATGAACCGGCGGCCTTCGAAGATGCCGAACTCCTTCAGCACGCTGAACAGGTGCTCCCGCGCGACGCCCAGGGGGGATACCAGCCGCAAGGGCGAGAGACGCGAGAGCCACCAGTCCAAGCGGTCCTCCCATCCGGTGTCCATGATCTCCTGGAGGTCGATGCTGTCGAGCACCCGCCGGATGTCCCGCGCCGCCATGCCGGTGGCGGTGAAGGCGGCGACTATGGCCCCGGCGGACGTGCCCCCCACGTTCTCCCAGCTCCAGGCCTCCTCCATCACGCTGAGAGCACCCAAGAGAGCGATGCCCTTCACCCCGCCGCCCTCGAAGACAGCATCGGCCTTGAACTTCTCGGGCATGGGAAACTCCTCCGAGAAGAGTTTCCCATGGAGCACGCCCTCTTAGGCAAGAGGCGGAGGGCGCTGCCTGCCGTCCCCCGGCCGCCGGTGGGTCGCCAGCGCCTCGGCCCAGCGGGCGGCCTGAGTGGCCAGGCCACGCCGCAGGGGCCCGGGGTTATAGGCGGCCTCCGCCGCTGCGTCGGTGAGGCACCGGAAGTTCTCCCGCGTCTCCTGGTCGGCCAAGGCCACGCCCACCAGGTACTCCCTGGGGCCCTGGTGGGGCAAACGTGGGGCATGGCCCTTCCGCCGCAGAAAGTCGAGCGCGGCCCTGTAGCTCCGCCGCACCGCCTCGCGGTCGTCCCCGTCCAGGGCGCTATAGGGCTCTGAACGGACGCCGAGTCTCTTGCTGCGCCGAAGGGGCCGCCGGACCATCGCCGCCAGGATGGCCCAAAGGGCCCCGACGCCCGCCACTGCCAAGACTGCCGCGAGCAGTGCCCAGGGCGCTCCGCTCAAGGTGGCGCTCAGCCGGGAGGGCGCCCCCAGGACCATGTCGCCCAGGACATTGCGGAGCCTCTGCTGCAGGCCCAGGGTCACGGCGGTCTCCCCATAGCCCGAGGCCCAGGGCGAGTTGGGAGCTGGCGTGGCATCGAAGGCCACCCAGCCGTTCTTCACGAACTTCATCTCAACCCAGGCATGGGCGTCCTGCCAGCGCACCTCGTGCAACCCGGTCAGGCTGTTGTACCGGCCCGGCAGGTACCCCACGGCGACTCGGGTAGGCAGGCCCGCCAGACGCCCCATGACGGCAAGGGCCGTGGCGAACTGTGCGCAGTAGCCCGCCTGCTGCTGGAACAGGAACGTGTCAACGGCATCCCCGTCCTGGGGATAGGGGCCCACGGCCAGGTCGTACCGGTATTGGGTCAGCAGGAACCGCTCCAGCCGGGCAGCGCGGTCATAGTCCGTGGCGGCGCCCGCCACAACGTCCTGCGCCAGGCGGCGGACCCGTTCGGGCACAGGAGGCAGGGTCAAGTAGGACAGGTCGGAGCGGTCCGCACGGTCCCGGCGGAGGTCCTGGGGAAGAAGCGTGGGAACAGGCGAGACCACCCGATAGGCGGAGGCCCGGCGCAGAGCGTCCAGGGCACGGGCGCCGGTGTCCCCCTGGGCGATCCAACCCGGGTTGTAGGCGGTGAACACCGCGGCGGGCTGCGACACCTTGAGCAGGTAGGACTGCACGTACACGTCGCCCTGAGGAGTACGAGCGGGGGCCTCTTCAAACCGGAGCCGACCCTCCCGGTCCATGAGAAACCGAGGCCCGCTGCCTGAGGAGACCCACCCGTGGCCGTCGTAGGTATCCAGCGTGAAGCCGCGCCAGAAGCTCGCCAGGCCACTGCGCACGTACATCACCACGTCGTCGCCGCTGGCGCCCGTGTACCCCAACTCCTGGTAGCCGGAGCCCCTGGGCGAGGACAACGTTTCCTGGGAGCCGTCCACAGGGGTCTCTTCCTCACGGGAAGGCAGGAACTTCGCCCAAGGGGTCCAGTCGCCGGGAGACGTCCCCACCGGTGGGGGAGGCCACCCGGAGGTGACGTCCAGACGGCTGGGGAGGGGCCCCGCCGTCGGGACGACGTGCTTCTGGGGCAACAGGATGTACACGGGTACGGCAACCACCAGGGCAACCGCCGCCGCCGCCGCCCCAAGTCCTACCAGGCGCGCCGTTCCCACGGACAGCACCACGGCAGTGCCCTTCCCTTCGTTCAGGTGATGGCTGGCCAGCAAGAAGAGGAGACCAACGACGGCGAACAGGAGGAAAAACGCCGCGAAGGAGACGGAGGAGCCCTGCTCGCTCACCACCAGGAGGAGGGTGAGGCTCAAGGCGAGGCCATCGTACAGGCTTCTGCGGGTCCTGAGCCCGAAGCTGACCACCGCCTGGGACAGGGCCAGGAAACGGCCCAGAGGGATAAGGAGCCCTCCCGTGAAGATGGAGAAGAGGCCCTGCTGCATCGCCACGAAGCTGCCCAGGACGATGCCGGCCATCAGGAGGCGGCGCAGCCAGCTCTCCCGCTCGCCCCATCGCCAGCTTACCCAGTGGCCGACCCCGGTGAGGATGAGGAGCAGGCCAGGCCACGTCACCTCCCAGGTGGACCAGGCAAGGGCCAGCAGGGAGACGGCCATCCCCAGGAAACTCAGGCCGCGCAGCAGCCCGGAGCGCTCCTTGGGCTGGGCCCGAGAGAGGGGCAGGAGGGCCAGGGACCTGAACGTACCCATCGGGAAAGTCCCTCTCACCGCATCATCTCCCCCGCCCGGGCCCGGCCCGGGGTTCCCCCGGCAGGAACACGCCCCCCCAGGAGGCGGCTGCGGGCCAGGGCGTCCAGGGTCTCCCGGAGAGCCCCGGGAGTGCAGGTCACCAGCGCTATTCCCGCCGAGCCCAGGCGCCGAAGCCGCGGGAGGGCGTCCGGCGCTTCCCCTGCGGCCGCAAACCCCTGGAGGAGGACGACGGCCATCAGGTTCCGGGGGGCCTGGCGTACCAGGGCTTCGACCCCCTCGGCATCGGCGGCGGCGACGATGGCCACCACCGCTCCAGGGGCCTGCCAGGAGCGCAAGGCGCCCACGAGCCCTTTTCCCGTACCTGTTTGCAGACGCGCCAGGTACTCCAGGAGAGGACGCGGGCCCGAAAAGCGGACCGAAGGGCCCGGCGGCGCCATGAAGAAGCCGCCGCCCTCGCGGAGGCAGGCGCACCCCAGCGCGGCCGCCAGCTTCACCGCGTACTCCAGGGTGGCCTCCTTCCCCTCGCCAAAGCTCTTCCTCGCATCGAAGAGGACGCCCAGGTGGGGCTGTGGCGGCGCATCGAACTGCTTGACCATAAGCTTCCCCTGCCGCGCGGAACTCCTCCAGTGGACATGGCGCAGGCTGTCCCCGTGGTAGTACTCGCGGGCGGAGCGAAAGTCGCCCGTGGAACGGGCGAAGACAACCGGGGAGGAAAGCCCTGCCACTTCGCCCATGGCCCGGTGGGCATCGAAGTCCAGCACCTGGGGAAAGACCAGGACGCGCAGCGGCGCCTCCAGGGCCATCTGGGCGCGAAACAGCCCGAACGGCGAGGCGCTATTTGCCAGCAGCGGCCCGAACCGGTAGTCTCCCCTGGTTCCACAGACCACCTGGTACGTGGCCGTGCCCGAGGAGTGGCCGCCCAGCCTGCCCAGGAGAAACCTCCGCTGACGCTGGCCAGGCAGGAGCAGCGGACACCGCTCCACGAGCGCGACCAGGAAACGGGGGAGCCTCCCCCCGTTGGTGACCGTTACCGAAACCGTGACCGCGTCGCCCTCAAAGATTCCGAGCTTGAGGGCGCTGGCCCGCCGGTCGAGGGCCCGGCGCGCCTTCAGTCTGCGCAGCGTCCACCCCGGGAGGAAGAGATTGACCAGGGCCGCGGCCCACATGCCCGCGTCGACCACGTAGAACCAGCCGATGGTGGTCTGGCGGGCCAGGAGGTAGAGCAAGAGAGCTACAGCCAGGAACAGGATGCCTCGGGGCGTTGGCCTCATGGCACCTCCCTCGAGCCGCCTACACGGGCACGGGCACCTGGGTCAGCAGGTCCGTCACCATCTCCCTGGCCGAGGTGGCCGCCGACGGGTCAATCAGCAGGCGATGGGCCAGGGTAGCCACGGCGACCGCCTTGACATCCTCGGGGGCCACGTAGGAGCGTCCGTGCAGGGCGGCCCAGGCCTGGGCCGCGCGCTGAAGCTGTACGCCTCCGCGAGGGCTCACTCCCAGGACCACCTGAGGATACCGGCGGGTGGCGGCCAGCAGCCGAGCGACGTATTCCTTGACGGGCCTGGCCACTGCCACCTGCAGGACCTGGCCCTGCATCCGTGCCAATTCCTCCGCGGCCAGCGCTGGGCCAGCCGTGGCCTCCCCGTGCTCGCTCCGCTCCAGAATGGTCACCTGCTGCTCGTCGCTGGGGTAGCCAAGGCTGAGCGACATGAGGAACCGGTCTAGCTGGGCGTGAGGGAGCGGGAACGTGCCGTAGGAGTCCACCTCGTTCTGGGTGGCGATGACCCAGAACGGCCTGGGAAGGACGTAGGTCTGACCATCGACGGTGACCTGGCCTTCCCCCATGGCCTCCAGGAGGGCGGCCTGGGTCCGGGTGCTGGCGCGGTTGATCTCGTCGGCGAGGACGATGTTGGCGAAGACAGGCCCTGGGATGAACTGGAACTCCCCGCGCCCCTGGTGATAGACGGATGCCCCGGTGATGTCCGTGGGCAAGAGGTCGGGAGTGAACTGGATACGCTTGAAGACCACCCCCATGGACCAGGCCAGAGACCGGGCCAGGAGCGTCTTGCCCACGCCAGGGAGATCGTTCAGGAGCAGATGACCGCCGGCCAGCAGGCCGGTCGCGGCGAGGCGGAGGACCTCTTCCCTCGCCACGACCACGCCAGCGATGTTCTGGATGAGCCGCTCCGTTTTTTGGGCGAATGAGTCGTCCAGGGTGGCCACCTCGCCGCCGTCTTGGCGGGGAGCTACTGATGGTCGATGCCAGCAATCTGTGCCCCGCCCTCCCTTTCTGGCATGGTACTACCTGACGCGAAGACGAAGCAAGAGAAGACCACGGCGCAGCCCAGGGGCCGGGATAGTGCCTGGCCCCCAGGCCAGGACTCATTTCAAAACCCTCACCCCCTGGCCCCCTCTCCCGCCTGAGGCGGGAGAGGGGGGAGAGAACGAATCTGGGGGACACCCCCAGACCCCCGTCCCTTCGACTTCGCTCAGGGCAGGCTCCGGGGCT
>JACQOS010000138.1 GCA_016202425.1 Chloroflexota bacterium | reverse complement strand
GCCCTGGAGGAGGTCCAGCAGGTAGGCCCTCGCCCGCTCGGGGAGCTCCCAGACGGCGCCGGGCTGGACGGCGATGTCCTCGGCCCGCTCGACACCTTCCAGGACGGCGATGGGGTTGCCGGAGAGCTCGAGGATCATGGAGAGCTGGGAGAGGGCCCGGTTGAGCTCCCGGGCAGGCTCCACGAGGGGAGGGATGTCGGACTCGCCCCAGAAGCTCTTGGGGACGGGGAGGTTGGGGAAGACGACGAAGGGGATGAAGCCGTAGGGGTTGGGGCGCTCCTGGACCGGGGTGCTCTCGATCCAGAGCTGGAAGGCCTCGTCGGTCCAGGCCTCGACCACGGTGACCTGCTGGCGCCTGGGGGCATCCACGCCGTAGAGCATGGCGGCCTCCTCTGAGGAGAGGCGGTAGCGGCTGGCGATGCGCCAGACGCGGGAGAGGTCGTCGCCGATCCACCAGGCGAAGAGGCCCTGGACGTCGGGGGCGGAGACGCGGACTCGCTCTTCTCGGGGGTCCCAGGTGACCTTGTAAGCGCCGTCGCCTAGGATGGCGGCGTCCAGCTCGGTGTCGAAGTCCAGGGTCTCCAGGTGGTCCTCCTCGTGGACGCGGCGGAGGGCCTCCCTGGCCCGGTCGGCCCGCTCCTGGCTCTCGGGGGAGGCGTCCACCGGCTCGACGATGGTGGTCATGCCGGACATGAGGTACGAGGTGACCTTGTTGAGGAGGGCCTTGACGTAGTTGAAGGTGAGGCGGCGCTCCCGGGGCCTGGCGCGGCCGGGCCACTGGGTGCCGGTGTAGAACGCCAGGTGCTCGCGGTAGACCCTCAGGCGGTCGGTGTCCATGCGGGCGATGAGCTGAGGGAGGGTCTGGGCGGTGACGGTGGTCATGGGTGGCCTCCTGGGATCATGGTTGAGTGGCCCGGCCTTCGACAAGCCTTCGGGTCGACGAGACTCTTCGAGCTGAGGCGGGCTTTGCGGTGGCCGTTCTTGGCGTGCTGGAGGATTCTGTGGACGGTGCGCTGGCTGATGCTGAAGCGGCGGGACAGTTGCTCCACCGTCAGGCTTTCCCGCTGGCGGGCGCGGAGGATGGCGGCGTCGCGCTGGGCGCGGCGCTCCCGGTGGAGCCAGCCGGGGTCGTCGAACTTGCACTTGGGGAGGGTGCAGCGCAGACAGGAAGGCGACACGTCGCAGCCGTCGTCGCGGTAGGGAAAGTACTCGGGAAGCACGTCCATAGCGGGGATGCCTTTTATGCTGCTCATCACGTCACCTGCTCGGCAATCCATCAGTTCTCGCAAGACCTTGCTACTGCGCGAATGTATCCGTGGGGCCTCCTCTAGCGCACTCCTGCCGGCTCGCCGCTCCTGCCGCGGGCGATGCGGGGGCTGTGGTGGGCAGCCTTGACGATGAGGGCCAGGCTCATGAGGAAATCGTCGTGGCCGCGCCTGGGGTCCACGTGGAAGGCCATGGCCCGGTTGGGCCGATAGAAGGCCTCGGCGAGGTGGAGCTGTTGCCAGAACTCCCGGTACTCGAGGGAGCCGTCGGGGGCATAGAGCTTCAGGCGGCCTCCGTTGATGGCGGCCAGGAGATCGAAGCCCAGACGCGACTTGCTCTGGGCGGTGAAGACGAAGGGCTCCACCACGCCCCGGCCAAGGGTTTTCTCCAGGAAGCTGGCGGGCCCCTGTCCCAGGCCCGTGGCGTCCACAACGATGCGTCGGCACTGCCACACCCGCGCCAGCAGGTCTACGAGCTGGGGGTAGAGGGACGCCAGAGAGGCATCCGTCCACCAGAGGTGCTCCACGATGCGGATCTGGGGGTCGCCGGTGAAAGGGTCGCCAGCCTCGAAGTCCAGCTCGCCGATGGTGAGGACGGTGGAGTCGCGGTGGGGCTCGCCCTGGGGCGCGGGGCCGTTGGTCTCGCTTCCTCCCGCTAGGTCAATGGCCGCCACGTAGGTCCTGCCCGGGGTGGGAGCGTGCTGCCTGGGGTGCTGGCCCTGGAGTTGGGCCTGCTGGGAGGAGGAGAGGAAGCCGCCTCGGCCGGGCACGGGCAGGAGGAGGTACTGGCTGCGGAAGAGGGGGTGGTCTTCCCCCAGGCGCTGACGCTCTCCCTCCACGTAGGCCTGGTAGAGAGGGTTGTGCCTGGCCACCTCCTGCCAGTCGAAGGAGAAGTGACGGCGGATGCCGTCCTTGCGCTCCAGCTCCCGGTTGAGGGCCTTCTGCTCCTCCAGGAGGGAGTCGCCGTCCCAGGGGGTGCCGTACAGCACGGTGGTGGCGTTGGCGGAGGCGCCCATGGGGCGGAACTCTTTGTAGAACTTCTCCTTCTCCACCTCCTGGGCCTCGTCTACCTCAAGGAGGATGTGGGCGGTGGCCCCCACGACCCGAGACGTTGGCTCGGCGCTGAGGAAGAGCTGGCGAGCCTTGCCCACGCGGATGGTGTAGTCGGCTCCCGAGGCCCACAGGTCGGCGTACCCGGCGTCGGTGTGCCGGTCGCGCAGGCGGAGGATGCTGTTGAGGAGCTGGGGGACATAGGTGGGGGCCGCTTTGACCAGATTGCCTCCCTTGGCCGCGAAGAGGGTGAGGAGGAGGACCTGGAGCTGGGCGGAGAGCTCGTTCTTGCCGCCCTGGCGGGCGATCTCCACGGTGAAGGTGAGGCCCCGCCGCTCCAGGACGCTTCGGAGGATGGCCTTCCCCACCTCAGCCTGGTAAGGACGGAGCTGATGACGGATGGGCATGGCGTCTACCCTCTTTCTGACTCGTGGTTCGACAGGCGTGTCCGGAGCCAAGCCTTAGCAGGTTGGTGAAAAAAGGAGGAGTCCAGAGTCCCGAGAGTCGGGACGGAGCCTGCCCTTGAACGAAGTGAAGGGACGGGGGTCTGGGGGTGTCCCCCAGATATAATTCTTACCCCCTTCCTGGCCAGGAAGGGGGACAGG
>JACQOS010000150.1 GCA_016202425.1 Chloroflexota bacterium | reverse complement strand
GTTCAGCCGCGCGAATAGGCTGCCGTTGGAGGCGATGAACACCTCGCACTGCTGAATGCCGGGCTGCGCCTGAACGTAGGCCAGGGCTTCGGTGGTGGCTTTGGAGAGCTGGTTCAGCGGGATCATATCTTTGACCTCATCAGCCTTTGCACAAAATGTCATTCTGAACGGAGTGAAGAATCTGGGGTGGGGTATCGCTTCATATCTGGCTGACACTCCACCCCAGACCCTTCGCTTCGCTCAGGGTGACATTCTTGCCATCCGAGAGAGGTTTTTGTGCAAAGTGGCGGAATGCCAAGAAGTCGCCCATGGCTCCCTCCCTTTCCTTCCTGTTGCGACGGGCCAGCAGCCCTGTCGCGGGCGTTATCGTACAAAGAGGCCAGCCAGATCGTCAAGGCTCGGCATCTCCTCCACCCGATGGATGGCCGCCAGGGCCGCCCGGGTCCGCTCCTGGGTCAGGAGCCGCTGAGCGCAGTCGGTGAACTTGCCCTCCAGCTCCTCCCGGCTCATGGGCCGCTCGGGGGTGCCGCGGGAGGTCTCCGCCTCCCGCACGAGCGTCCGCCCGTCCTTCAGACGCACCTCCACCCGGCTGCGGATACGGTCCCCCCCTTTGGCTTCTATCTCCGGGCTGTGGTAGGTCCTGACGCGCTTCATCATCTCCCGCACGGGCCGGGACAGGACCACCTCCGGGGTGAACTCCTGGAGGCCCGCCCTTCGGCGCAGCACCAGGATGGCCAGGCAGAAGGGGAGGCTGAACTTGGCCTCCAGCTCGTTCTGCGGCTCCTGGTACCGCAGGGGATTCAGGATGTTGCTCCCCGCGCCCAGCCGGACCTCCTCCACCTGCCCAGGCCGGATGTCGTGCTCGCGGACGAGGTCCAGGAGCGCGTCCATGGAAGGGTGCGCCAGGGACCCACAGGGGTACGGCTTCACGGAGACGCCCGGCCTCTGGAGGGTGTAGGGGTTCCCCAGCTTGCCCACCAGGCGGGCCGGGTCGCACCCGCCGCCGGCCACCTGGAAGAAGCCCCACCGACCGTCCAGGGCGTTGGGGTCCGCCTGGTAGCCCAGCTTTGCCAGCAGGGCTGCCGTGACGCCGTTCTCCGCAGCCGCACCCGCGTGATAGGGCTTGGTCATGGTCCCGAAGTTCACCCGGATTCCCGCGCTCTTGGAGGCGGCGATGCCCAGGGCGTGGCGGGTCTGCTCTGGCGAAAGGCCCAGCAGCTTGGCCGCGCCCGCCGCCGCGGCGAAAATGCCGATGGTCCCGGTGGTATGGAACCCGCGGAGATAGTGGCTGGGGTCAATGGCCTCGGCCATCTTGCACTCCACCTCGGAGCCCGCGCAGAGGGCGGTGAGGAACTCCCTGCCCGTGGCGCCAACCTGCTGGCCCACCGCCAGGGTGGCAGCGAGGGCGGGCACCGTCGGGTGGGTGAGGAGTCCGTACGTGCGGTCGGGAGAGGACGAGAGCTGCGTATCGTCGTAGTCGTCGGCGTGGCCGGCGACGCCGTTGGCCAGGGCTGCCAGAGAGGCGGACGTGGTGAGGGACGTCCCCAGCACCGTCGCCTTGCCGGGCATCCGGCCCTCCTCGATGTAGCGGTGCACCACCTGGGCGCAGGCGGCCTGGCTGCCCGCCAGCATGACGGCGAACCCGTCCAGGAGGCACCGCCTGAGCTCTTGCCGGACCTCCGGAGGGATGCCTTCATAGGTGAGGTGGTGAAGGTACTCGACTATCTCGCTGGTCATGGTCTTGTTGGTGCCCATGGTTCTCCCTTCCAGGCGGACGTTCTCCCACCTCTGCCAGAGCTGGGCAGTAGCGAGATGGGGCCGCGCTATATTACCATTCTCCTGGCATGGACCCTGTGCGCTTCTGCCCCTCCTGCGGTGCCCCGACCATCTTACGGGCGTGGAGCGGTCGTGCCCGGCCGGTGTGTATCGGCTGCGGCACGGTGGTCTACCTGGACCCAAAGCTGGTGGCAGGGGTGGTGGTGGCATGGGGCGGGAAGCTGGTCATGCTGCGCCGCGACCGGGCCCCCAGCCGCGGCCTCTGGACCTTCCCCGCCGGGTACGTTGACCGGGGCGAGGCGGTGGACAAGGCCGCCGTCCGGGAGGTGAAGGAGGAGACCGGCCTGGAGGTCCGCATTACCGGCCTGGTGGGTGTCTACTCCCGCCCTGCCGACGCGTACGTCCTGATCGTGTACGCCGGGGAGGTCACGGGAGGCAACCTGGTGGCGGGAGAGGAGGCGCAAGCAGTGGGCCTGTTCGACCTTGACGCCCTTCCTCCCCTGGCCTTCCCCCGGGATGCCCGCATCCTGGAGGAGTGGCGGGCCTGGCAGCAGACATGGAGTGGACGTCCCCCTACTCCCCCTTCTTTCGGGCCTCCACCCCTGCCAGCAGCCGGTGGACCCTGATCAATGCCTGGGTGCCCTCGTTGCCCCGGCCATCGGCCTCCAGGGCCGCGTAGAGCTGGTGGACCAGGGCCGTCCCCGGCAAGGGCACGTGCATCTCGCGGGCCGCTTCCAGGATGAGGCGCAGGTCCTTCTGCTGGAGGCGCGCCATGAACCCAGGGGCGAAGTCGCCCCGGACCATCCTTGGCCCCAGGTTGCGGAGCTGCCAGGAGCCCGCCGCGCCCTCGGCCACGGCCTCGATGGTCTTTTCCAGATCGGCGCCAGCCTTGGCGGCGAAGACCAGGGCCTCGCAGACGGCGTTGAGCGTTCCTGCCACCAGGATCTGGTTGACCAGCTTGGTGACCTGGCCCATGCCGTTGCCGCCCACGTGGACAATGGTCTTGCCCATGGCCTGGAAGACCGGCAAGCACCGCTCGAAGACCCCCTTCTCCCCGCCCACCATGATGGCCAGCGTCCCCGACTGGGCCCCCCAGAGGCCGCCGCTCACCGGCGCGTCCAGCATGTGGCCGCCCCGCTTCCGGAGTTGTTCGGCGATGGCGCGGGTCACCTGGGGCGAGATGGTGCTCATGTCAATGAGGACGCCGTCTGCCTGGATGCCCTCGATGACGCCGCTCTTCCCCAGCACCACGGCCTCCACGTCGGGAGAGTCGGTGACCATGGTGATGACCACGGGGCAGCGCTGGGCCACCTCCCGTGGGCTGGAGGCCGCCTGCGCCCCCTCCTGGGCCAGGGCCTGGGCCTTGGAAGCCGTGCGGTTGTAGACCACGAGCGGGTAGGCCGCCTTCATCAGGTTGCGGGCCATGGGCGTGCCCATGATGCCCAGGCCAATGAAGCCGATGGGTGTATCGGGCATGGCGGTTCCTCCGTGCATTCTCTCGGTCTGGGGACGGCGCTACTCTATGAGGAAATGGTGGTTGCGTCAACGGGGTTGGCAGTGTCTTGACCCTTCCTCTCTTCCATGCTACCCTCTCCCCCTAAAGGCGAAGACGGAGCGAGTACGCGGGAACACCCCGGCCCAGCGAGTCCGGTGCTGTGGAAGCGGACGCTGTGGGCCCCGCGGAAGATCCCTCCTGAGCCGCCAGAAGAACCAGGGCAGCGCCCTGGACCCGTATCTCTGAGGCCTCCCCGGGCTGAGGCCCTTCGGGGACTCAGAGGGGGTCAAAGAAGGCTCCCTGTAGTAGACCTGGCCGGACAGCCCCCGTTAGCAGGGATCGGGGCGTATGGACGCTCCAGCGAGTGTCCCGACGCAGTCGGGAAAGTAGGGTGGTACCGCGGGCACAAGGCCCGTCCCTTTGGGGGACGGGCCTTCGTTTGACCAAGGCAATCGAGAGCAGAGAGGCGGCTAGGATGGCTTCATACCAGGACCCAGAGAGGGTGCAGGGTACGCCCTGCTTCAAGCCGGTCTCCTCCAAGGTCAGCTTCCCGAAGCTGGAGGAGGACGTCCTGCGCTTCTGGAAGGAGCGCGACGTCTTCCACCAGGTGGACCGGGCGCGCAAGGATTCCCCGGTCTTCATGCTCTACGAGGGCCCTCCCACCGCCAACGGGACGCCCGGCATTCACCACGTCCTGGCCCGCGTCTTCAAGGACATCATCCCCCGCTACAAGACCATGAAGGGCTTCCGCCCCATCCGCAAGGGCGGCTGGGACACCCACGGCCTGCCCGTGGAGCTGGAGATCGAGAAGGAGCTGGGGCTTTCCTCCAAAAGGCAGATCGAGGAGTACGGCATCGAGAGGTTCAACGCCCGCTGCAAAGAGAGCGTGATGCGCTACGTGATGGAGTGGGAGGAGCTGACGGAACGCATCGCCTTCTGGCTGGACCTGGCGGACCCCTACATCACCTTCCAGAACGGCTACATCGAGAGCTGCTGGTGGGTCCTGAGGCAGCTCTGGGACCAGGGCCTGGTGGAGCGCGGCTACAAGGTGGCCCCCCACTGCCCTCGGTGCGTCACCACCCTCAGCTCCCACGAGGTGGCCCTGGGCTACCAGGAGGACACCCCCGACCCGTCCATCTTCGTCCGGTTCCGCCTCTCGGTTGACCAGAGCACGGGCCCCAGCGTCTCCGGCGCGGCCCTGAAGCGGCTGGGCTACGATCGCGTGGGGGGCCGGTGGGCCTCGGACCGCCCCGCCATCCTGGGCTGGACCACCACGCCCTGGACCGTGACCGCCAACGTGGCCCTGGCCGTGGCGCCCGACGAGGAGTACATGCTGGTGCAGGCGCCCGCTGGCCAGACGCCCCAGGAGCGCCTCATCCTGGCCCGCAAGCTCGTGGAGGCCGTGCTGGGCCCTGGCTGGGAGGAGGTCGCCACCGTCAAAGGCGAAGACCTTGTGGGCCTCTCCTACGAGCCTCCCTTCCGTGCCCCAGAGACGCCGGCCCAGTGCCGGGTCCTGCCTGCCGACTTCGTCTCCATGGAGGAAGGGACGGGGGTCGTCCACATCTCGCCCGCCTACGGCGCCGAGGACCAGGAGCTGGGCAAGCAGCACGGACTGCCCACCATCCACACCGTGGACGCCCAGGGAGTCCTGAGGACCGACGTCAAGCTGGCCTCCGGCGAAGCCCTCCCGGGGGCTGGCAAGTTCTTCAAGGAGGCGGACCAGGACCTGATGGAAGACCTGGAACGCCGGGTCCTCCTCTTCCGTCGGGGTGTCTACCGGCACACCTACCCCTTCTGCTGGCGGTGCGACACGCCGCTCCTCTACTACGCCAAGGAGTCCTGGTACATCAGGACCACCGCCCGCAAGGACCGCCTCATCAGCGGCAACCAGGAGGTCCACTGGTACCCGGAGCACATCCAGGAGGGGCGCTTTGGCGAGTGGCTGAGGAACAACGTGGACTGGGCCCTCTCCCGGGAGCGGTACTGGGGCACCCCCCTCCCCATCTGGCAGTGCGCCGGGTGCGGCGAGTACCACTGCATCGGCACCTTGGCCGAGCTGCGGGAGCAGGCCCTGCCCGGGCACCGGTCGCTCCTGGACCCTGAGAGGCTCGACCTCCACCGCCCCTACGTGGACCAGGTGATGGTCCGCTGCCAGGCCTGTGGAGGCGAGATGCGTCGCGTCCCCGAGGTGATGGACTGCTGGTACGACTCCGGCGCCATGCCCTTCGCCCAGGACCACGTGGTCTCCGACGCGGACATCGCCAGGCTCAGGAGCGAAGGCCGCTTCCCCGCCGACTACATCTGCGAGGCCGTGGACCAGACCCGCGGCTGGTTCTACTCCCTCCATGCCCTCTCCACGCTCCTGGTGGGCGAGCCCTGCTACCGGAACGTCATCTGCCTGGGCCTCATCCTCGACGCCGGGGGCGAGAAGATGAGCAAGTCCCGGGGCAACGTGGTGGAGCCCTGGGCCGTCATCAACCAGCACGGCGCCGACGCCCTGCGCTGGTACCTCTTCACCGCGGCGCCGCCCGGCAACGCGCGACGCTTCTCCTCCGACCTGGTAGGGGAAGCGGTCCGCCGCTTCCTCCTGCCCCTGTGGAACGTCTACTCCTTCTTCGTGACCTATGCGAACCTGGACCGCTTCAACCCCGCCACCAGCCAGGCCTCACCCCCCCGTTCAGACCTGGACCGCTGGGTCCTCTCGGAGCTGCACCGGCTCGTGGGGGAGGTGGACCGGCTCCTGGGCGCCTACAACCCCACCGATGCCGGCAGGCGCATCGAGGAGTTCGTGGACGCGCTCTCCAACTGGTACGTGCGCAGGAGCCGACGTCGCTTCTGGAAGGGCGAGGACGACGAGGACAAGAGGTCCGCCTACGTCACCCTGTACACGTGCCTGGCGACCCTGGCGAGGCTGCTGGCGCCCTTCACCCCTTTCCTGGCCGAGGACCTGTACGCGAACCTGGTGCGCTCCCTGGACCCGGGGGCGCCGGAGAGCGTCCACCTGGCAGACTTCCCCGTGGCAGATGCCCACATGATCGACCAGGAGCTGTCCGAGGCCATGGCCCTCGCCATGCGCGTCGCCAGCCTGGGCAGGGCCGCGCGCCAGAAGGCGGGCATCCGGATACGTCAGCCGCTGGGGTTGCTGCACGTCATCACCAGGAATCAGCTTGAACTTTATTCGTTGACGAGGGAGCACACACTCCGGCAGATAAAGGACGAGCTCAATGTCAAGGACGTAAGAGTCGTGGTAGCCGGAACCTCTGCAGAAGCACTGGTCTGGAAATGGAAGGTCACACCTGACATGTCTATGCTGGGACCAAGGTACGAGTCACGGGCGCGGGCGGTAAGAGATGCTATCCTGCGCCTCAGTCCCCAGGTTGTGGCTTCCAACGTAATGAGCAATCAGCCTGTCCAGCTATCTGTTTCAGGACAAGAGATAAAAGTCAGCCCCGATGAAGTGAAAGTCGAGCGATTGGCACCGGATAACACGTCCTTGGTTGAAGAGGGCGGTTATGTTGTTGCGGTGGACACGCGCATCACGCCGGAGCTTGCCGACGAGGGCATGGCGCGGGAGCTGGTGCACCACCTCCAGAACCTGCGCCGCGCCGCAGGGTTCGACATCGCCGACAGGATCATCACGTGGTACCAGGGCGACGAGCGACTCCACCAGGTCATGGAGAAGCACGGCGACTACATCCGTCAGGAGACCCTCTCCCTGGAGCTGCGCCAGGGAGAGCCCGAGCCCGGGGCTCACGCCGGGGAGCAGCGCATCGACGGCGGAGCCGTGAAGCTGGCCGTCCAGCGCGCCTCGCGGTAAGACCTGTGCCCCGCTAGGGTTACCCAAACGCGGCATAGCCTTAGAGATTCCGGCCTTCGCAAAGTTCCCACGGGACGTTGCCTGATGTCGTGAGAAATCCGCATGTCGAGCTTAACCCCGATGAGGGAGCCTGGTGTATGCTGCTTGAGTAGCCGACAGGTTCGAATCCCGCTTGGCCCACCATACGGTGCAAAAGGTAAAACTTTCTCGATGACCTTTGCCATGGCCCGCTAACTATAGGATTCGAACCTCGTCCACTGGAACTGGCAGGGGTATATCAAGAACCCTCACCCTGACCTTCTGGTCTAGTCTTGCACGTCACCAACGAACCAGCGAAGCCCTGGCGCAGCCGGTCTCTGCTCCTTGCCAAATGGGGATTCGCTGCAAACAGAACATCTCTTGCAGGTCTTCCGCCTTTTCAGAGCCGAAATGGTAAAATGACAGCATGAACAGTACTCAAACGGAAGCGCTCATCGCACAAATCAGGGAACAGTCCGACGCCTCACTCAAGCAGGCAATAACGCAGATTGAGGACTTGGCACGGTCAGTCGATGGTGTCAACCTCTTTATCGCTGCGGTCGCGAATTTGGCGTTTGCCCCAGAGGGTTCTGCCAGCGAGGCTACTCATGGAGATGTACCGGCCAAGATTGAAGTGCTGGCCTTTTACCTATATCCATTCTTTGGAGTCTCCAACAATTCCAAGATCACCCCTTGGGAGGTCAATAAGTGTATTGAATCCCTCAACACTCTCGTAACAATGCGCCTCATGGGCAGTATGTTCACAGATAGAGCCAACCCTGAGGTTAACGAAGTTGAAGATATTGTGATCCGGGCTCGCACACAGGCCGAGATTGTCAGAGGTTCAGCCTACCC
>JACQOS010000133.1 GCA_016202425.1 Chloroflexota bacterium | reverse complement strand
TGACATGTCTACGCGGATTCACGTCATTAGATACTAGTGCTTAGTCTTACGAGAACCTGTCTCAAAACTCCTTCTGGGGGAGTCCATCCCGACGGGTCGGGATGGCAGGGGCCTGGGGGTGTCCCCCAGATTCGTTCTCTCCCCCCTCTCCCGCCTGAGGCGGGAGAGGGGGCCAGGGGGTGAGGGTTTTGAGATGAGCTCTAGCACTCCTCGGCCTTTTCTCCATTGTAGTGCGCAAGCACCTGCCGCCGCATCTCCACAGGCCCCGTCCCTTCGTCGGCCAGCCACCGGGCCAGAAGGCCCTCACGCCTGACCATCTCGTGCCCCAGCGACTGCGGGAAGCCCAGCCTGGCCTCCAGGGCCTGCGCCGCATCGGGCGACTGGGCCCAGGCAAACGTGTCGCTGATCGGCTCCCACCAGGCCACAGGGAGCAGCCGGTAGGGGTCAGCCCCGCGCGAAGGGGCCGCCAGCGTCACCTGCGACACCCGCCGCACGACCCCTGCGGGACCGTCCTCCGCATAGAGGTTCACGATGAACGTCACGCGGGCCATCGCCTCGGCCGGGACCAGAAGGGGAGGCCCCTCCAGGGCCGCCACCACCTCCTCGGGCGAATCGGCGTGCATCGTAGCCCCCAGGGCGTAGCCTCGGGCCAGGGTCTCGAACAGGACACGCACCCTGTTCCCCCACAGGTAGGTGGGAAGGTGCGGGCTGATCTCGTTGCAGAGGACGTAGGTCCTCCCCGGGTCCGTGTGGGCCACGAAGGAAAAATCCTCCCGCTGGCCCCGCGTGTACACCACCTCCACGCCGGGTGGAAGCAGGTCCCGCAAGGCCGACAGAAGGGTGGTCTTGCCCGCCAGCCTGGGCAAGGCAGCCACGATCACGGAGGCCCGTCGCTCCATGCCCAGCCACAGCAGGGCCGCGACGCGGAGGTCCAGGGTCCCGGCCTGGACCAGTTGCAGGAGAGAGAGGTCCTGGGCCATATCGCCCCAGTCGCCGGGGCCCCGCCAGGCGAAGGGGACGTGATAGTGGCGCACCAGGTCTAGACCAGCCGCTTCCGGCGGTTCGCCAGGTAGTCCACCAGCACGAACTCGCCCAGCCTGTCCGGCGTCGTGTAGAAGGCCCTCCCGCGGTTGATGCGAGTCATCTTGTCCACGAAGTCCAGCAGGTACGAGCTCGTCTCCAGCATGAAGGTGTTGATGATGATCCCCTCCTGGGTGCACCGGCGGACCTCTTTCAGCGTCTCCTGAACGGTCCGGTAGCTGGGAGGATAGGCGAAAAAGGCTCGGGTGCCTTCCAGATGCGCCGTGGGCTCCCCGTCGGTGATGACGATGATCTGGCGCGTCCCCGCCTTCTCCCTCGCGAGGAGCTTCCGCGACAGCATGAACGCGTGGTGCATGTTGGTCCCGGAGACCCACGCGTTCCACGTCACCTCCGGCAGGTCCTCCTCTTGCAGCTCCACGGCGTAGTCGGAGAAGCCGATGACGTAGAACTTGTCCCGGGAGAAGCGGGTGCGGATGAGGGACGACAGGGCTAGGGCCACCTTCTTGGCAGCCAGGAAGCTGCCGAACATGCCCATGGACCGGCTCTGGTCCAGAAGCAAGCAGGTCGCCGCCTGGCCGAGGTGCTCGCGCCTGCGCACCTCGAAGTCTGCAGGCGTCATGGCCACGGGCACGCCGGCCCCGTGGCGCGAGACGGCGTTCATCACCGTGCGGTGCAGGTGCAGATCGAAGGGGTCACCGAACTCGTAGTGCTTCGTCTCCCCGCTGTCCTCGCCCCCTGTGCCCCGCAACTGGACCTCGTGATAGCCCAGACGGTCCCGCTTCAGCCGCGAGAACACCTCTCTCAGGGCCTTCTGGCCCAGCTTCCGGATGCCCCGAGGGGTCAGCTCCAGCTTGTCGCCTTTCTTCTGGATGAATCCGGCCTCCTCCAGCCGCTGAGCGATCCGCTTCAGGTTCTCCAGGGCCCTGCGGGCCTCCTCCCCCAGCAAGCGCTCCACCTGGTCCAGGTCCAGCTCTTCGAGGCTGCCCTGGCGCATCACCTCCTGGAGCTTGGCCTCCAGCTCATCCAGGCCCTGGAGCGTCCCCACTGCCTCCATCGCCTGTTCCAGGGTCAATGGGTCCTCGCCCAGGAAGGGGTACTCCCGGCGCAGCCCCGCCAGGAGGGAGAGCTCCTCCAGGTTCTGGGCCAGCTCGCCCAGCTCCTGGAGCGTCTCCTGGTCCAGGAGGGCGTCCAGGAGCTGCTCCAGCTCCCGGCGCATCTCCGGCGACATGCTCTCCAGGAGGGACTGCATCTGCGCTATCTGATGGGCCAGCCGGTCGAGGAACTCCTGGAGGTCCTTTGGCGGATGGTCGCCAAACAGGGTCCCGTATTTCTGCATGAAGCCCTGGAAATCGGGGGCCCTTCCCAGCCTCTGGTCCCGGAGCATCCGGTTCAGGTCCCGGAGCATCTGCCGGAGAGCGGCCATGTCCTGCGGGGTCATTCCCTGGAGCCGTTGCTTCAGCTCCTGTCCATAGTTTTGCAGCATCTGGCGTTGCAGCAGGTCCAGGAGTTCCTGGAACTGGCGCTGCGCCTCGGGGTCCATGAACTCGTAGCCCCGGAGCTCCTTGATGGCCCCTCCCACGCTCTGGGAGAGCTTGTCCAACTGCTCCCGGTTGCGTCTGGCCCGCTCTTCCAGCAGCTCCAGGAGCTTGCCGGCCTCGGCGGGGGTCACGGGGGAGCCCCTGGCAGCTTGCTCCCTGGCCTCCTGGAGACGCCGGTCCATGCCCTCCCGCTCCGTCCGGACCACGTTGCCCAGACGCTCCTTGATGTCCTCCAGCAGCGAGTCGAGCTGGTAGCGGCCCAGGTAGTCCTGCCGGCGGTTGCGCAGCCGGTCCAGGAGCTGGCGCAGGCCCTCGATGCCGTCGCCCTTCTCGCCGCGGACGCCCCGTTGCAGCAGGTGGCGTAGCGCCCGCCAGACGTCCCCGTGGGCCAGCAGGTCTCCCGACAGCTCCTCCATCAGCCTCTCTTCATCCAGATCGAAGACACGCTGGGTACCGTCCCATCGAGCGTACCTGTAGGCGTACATGCTGGCTCCTCGCGCCTGGTGAGCAGCGGCGGGTTGGGCTGTGACTGTCCATGATACCCCATCAGAGAGGAACGCCACAACGATTGCCAAACGCCTGCTCCGCCGGTATAATCCGTGGAGCAGAGCGACAGGCAACAGCCCAGTGCGACCCTTCACCTACGCCGCCCCCCAGAGCCTCCAGGAGGCCTTGGACCTCCTGGCCAAGGCGAATGGTACCGTCCGGCCCCTGGTCGGCGGCACCGACCTCATTGACCAGTTGCGTCAGCGGCGGAAGACCGCCGACGTGGTCCTGGACATCAAGCGCATCCCGGAGATGCACCGCCTGGAGTACGTAGCGCGGGAGGGCCTGCACGTGGGCGCAGCGGTCTCCTGCGCGGACACCGCTGCCTTCGCTGCGGTCCGCGAGCTTTACCCTGCCATCCGGGCTTCGTGCCTCCTCGTTGGCTCCGTGCAGATCCAGAACCGAGCGAGCATCGCCGGGAACGTCTGCAACTCCGCCCCCTCTGCCGATACCGTCCCACCTCTCGTCACCCTGGATGCCCGGGCCGCCATCGTGGGGCCTCGCGGCCGGCGAGAGGTGCCGCTGGAGGAGTTCTTCACCGGCCCGGGCCAGAACGTCCTCCGGGGCGACGAACTCCTGCTGGAGATCGTCGTGCCTCCGCCAGCACCCCACAGCAGCAACCACTACCTGCGGTTCATCCCCCGCAACGAGATGGACATCGCCGTTGCGGGCGTGTCCAGCCTGGTGGCCCTCCGGCCCAGGGGCCGCATCTGCGCCAGGGCCCGCATCGCCCTGGCCGCCGTGGCCCCAACGCCCGTCCGGGCCAAGGCCGCCGAGGCCGTCCTCGAAGGCCATGTCGTGACGAGCGAGCTCATCGAAGCCGCGGCGGAAAAGGCGGTGGAGGCCTGCCGGCCCATCACGGACGTCCGGGGAAGCGCCGAGTACCGCAAGGAGCTCGTCAAGGTCCTCACCCGCCGGACCCTGCGCCACTGCATGGCATCCCTGGGCCAGCCACTGGAGTCCTAGAGTCCTGTAGCTGAAATACGCGTGAGAACTCGTCATTGCGAGGAGTCCCGATCCCGACTTGTCGTGAGGACGACGAAGCAATCTGGAAGAGGGGTGGACCCCGCCACCAGATTGCCATGGCCCTCCTTCGTCGGGCCTCGCAATGACTTTTGTGGCGAACTTCAGTGACACCACACTTAGGAAGGCGGTGCGCGTCGTGGCAAAGCTCCCTCTCTCCTTCACGGTCAATGGTGAGCCTCGGCAGGTCTTCGTCCAGCCGTGGCAGACCCTCCTGGAGGCCCTGAGGGACGAGCTTGCCCTCACCGGCACCAAGGAAGGGTGCAGCAACGGCAACTGCGGCGCCTGCACCGTCCTTCTGGATGGCAGGGCCATCGTCGCCTGCTGCATGCTGGCCCTGGAGGCCGAGGGCCAGGATATCCTCACCATAGAGGGACTGGCCAAGGACGGCAGGCTGGACCCCCTTCAGGAGACCTTCATCGAATACGGCGCCCTTCAGTGCGGCTTCTGCACGCCGGGCTTTCTCCTCTCCGCCCGGGCACTGCTCAACACCAACCCCGCCCCCAACGAGCAGGAGGTCCGGCTGGCCATCGCCGGGAACCTCTGCCGCTGCACCGGCTACGACAAGATCGTGCGCGCCATTCAGGCGGCGGTGGAACGGGAGGCCTAGGGTGGCCACCGTCTCCGAACGCAAGAAGACCAGGTACATCGGCAAGCGCACGCCAAAGTACGACGCCCTGGAGCGGGTCACGGGCCAGGCCCTTTTCGCCGCAGACCTCCACCTGCCAGGTATGCTCCATGGCAAGGTCCTCCGCAGCCCCCACCCCCACGCCCTCATCAAGAGGATCGACACCCGCAAGGCCGAGGCGCTGCCCGGAGTCAAAGCGGTCGTCACCGCCGCGGACCTGCCGCCCCCGGAGAGGGCTCAGGGCATGCTCGGGGGCGAGCTCCTCATCAGCATCATGGACCTCCGCAGGCTGACCATTGCCCACGACAAGGCCCTTTTCGAAGGCCACGCCATCGCGGCGGTGGCCGCCACCACCCCCGAGGTGGCCGAGGAGGCCCTGGACCTGATCCAGGTAGACTACGAAGTCCTGCCTCCCGTGGAGAACGCCCTGGAGGCCATGAGTCCCGACGCACCCCTCCTTCAGCCGGACCTGTACACCAAGACCCTGGGCGAGCAGCCCGAAAGGCCGAGCAACGTCGCCACCCACTCGGAGTCCAGCCGCGGCGACCTGGAGCGCGGCTTCGCCGAGGCTGACCTCGTCCACGAGACGAGCTACGAGACCAAGATGGTCCACCAGGGGTACCTGGAGCCGACCGCTACGGTGGCCCACGCCCAGCCCGATGGCAGGATCACCCTCTGGACTTCCACCCAGGGCATCTTCGGCATCCGCCGCTCCTTGGGCCACCTCCTGGACCTCCCCCTGGGCAAGGTGAACGTCATCCCCACGGAGATCGGGGGCGGCTTCGGCGGCAAGATCTACGCCATCCTGGAGCCCCTGGCGGCCCTCCTCTCCCGCAAGAGCGGCCACCCGGTGAAGATAGTCATGTCCCGCGCCGAGGTCTTCCGCGCTACGGGTCCGGCCTCCCCCACGCACATCACCGTCAAGACAGGCGCCAAGAAGGACGGGCGCCTCACGGCCGCCTATGTCAAGCTCGTCATGGACGCGGGCGCCGTTCCAGGTGCCCCTATTGGGGGCGCCTCCCTGGTCTGCCTGGCCCCCTACAAGCTCGACCACATGAAGATCGAGGCCTACGACGTGGTCACCAACAAGCCCAGAGTCCAGGCCTACCGCGCCCCTGGAGGCACGCCCGCAGCCTTCGCCGTGGAGAGCCACATGGACCAGGTGGCCGAGAGGCTGGGCATCGACCCCCTCGCCTTCCGGATGCTCAACGCCGTGGACGAGGGCGACAGGATGACCGACGACCGGCCCTACAACCGCATCGGCCTCAAGGAGGTCCTCCGGCGAGTCGCCAAACATCCCTCCTGGACATCGCCCCTGCCTCCTGGGCCCCATCGCGGCCGCGGCCTTGCCCTGGGGTTCTGGGCCGGCGCCACCCTCACCTCCACCGCCCACGTGCTGGTGCACGCCGACGGCACGGCCACCCTGGTGAGCGGCCAGGTGGACCTCACCGGTACCCGCACCACCATGCAGCAGATCGTGGCCGAGGAGCTACAAGTCCCTCTGGAGAGCGTCTCGGTTCGGGTGGGCGACACCGACTCGACGCCCTATACGGACCTGAGCGCCGGCAGCCGCACCGCCTATAGCTTCGGGGCGGCCGTCCACAATGCCTGCCAGGACGTCCTGGCGCAGCTCAGGGTGCATGCCGCCGACCATCTCACGGCGCAACCCGAACATGTGGAGTACGCCGATGGCAGGTTCTGGCTCCGGGACAGCCCGGATCAGAACGTGGACCTCGTCACTGTCGCCCGGCGCTCCACCTTCAGGGCCACCGGCCCCATCTGCGGCCGCGGCACGGTCACGCGCCTTCAGCCCGCGCCCCAGTTCGCCGCCCACGTGGCCGACGTGGAGGTGGACCCGGACACGGGGAAGGTAACCATCCTGCGCTACACCGCCTTCCAGGACGTGGGCAGGGCCCTCAACCCCACCCAGGTGGAAGGCCAGGTCCAGGGCGGGGCGGCCCAGGGCATCGGCTGGGCCCTCACCGAGTACTATCATTTCGAGAAGGGGGTCATGCGCAACCCCACCTTCTTGGACTACCGGATGCCCACTTCCCTGGACCTGCCCATGATCGATTGCGAGCTCGTTGAGGTGCCGGCGTCCGACGGTCCCTACGGCGCTCGCGGCGTCGGGGAGGTACCCATCGTGCCTCCGGCCGCTGCCCTTGCCAACGCCGTCTACCGGGCCGCAGGCGTGCGGCTGCACAAGCTGCCCATGACCCCCGAGGAGGTGTTCCGAGCCCGGCAGGCCACAAGCGCCATTGGTTGAGCTTTGCTGTTGGCACCGGGGCCCTGGAACGGGTACAATCGAAGGAGGCCTACGGACAGCACCGGACCGCTCGCCCATGGCAGGTCCTCCTGTGCGGCCCCCGTAGGGTCCCCAAGAGGAAGGTGGAGCCCACGGAGAGAAGCAGCCGACACTTACATACGGGTGGGAACCAAAGGGGAGCTTGGTAGGCCAGGCTGAGAGGTCCCGTCAGCTCGGGACGACCCTGAGAACCTGATCTGGGTAATGCCAGCGGAGGGAAAGGTCGAGCGCGTTTCCTCGGAGGCCGCCAGCTCAGGAGCTTGGCGGCCTCTCTGTTTGCCACGAGCCATGCCCCCCACCACCCGGCTGGAAAGCGCAAGAGCCATGGTCCCCAAACTAGAGCTGGCGGGCATCCGAAAACAGTTCTCCTTCGCCGGCAAGACCCTGCCCGTGCTGGAAGGAGTTGACCTCTCCGTGGAAGAAGGGGAGTTCGTCAGCGTCATCGGGCCCAGCGGCTGCGGCAAGAGCACCCTGCTGAACATCATGGCCGGCCTGGAGGAGCCCGACCAGGGCACCCTGTGTATGGACGGCGCCGACGCGGCAGGACGCCTGGGCAAGGTCGGCTACATGCCCCAGAAGGACCTGCTGCTACCCTGGCGCAACGTGCTGGACAACACCATCCTGGGGCCAGAGCTTCAGGGGGTGTCCCGTTCCAGAGCCCGCCAGCAGGCCCTGGGACTCATGGAGCGCTTCGGGCTCAAGGGTTTCGAGGGGCACTACCCCTTCCTCCTATCCGGCGGCATGCGCCAGCGGGCGGCCCTCCTGAGGACTGTCCTGGCGGGCAGAGACGTGATCTTGCTGGACGAGCCCTTCGGGGCCCTGGACGCCTTGACTCGCAGCCGGCTGCAGGAGTGGCTCCTGGAACTGTGGTCCGGGCTGGGTAAGACCATGGTGCTGGTGACCCACGACGTGGACGAAGCCACGCTTCTCTCCGACCGTGTCTATGTGCTCACCGCGCGGCCCGGGCGGGTGAAGATGGTCATGCCCGTGGCCCTGCCCAGGCCCAGGACCCTGGACATGGTGACTCAGCCCGCCTTCCTCTCCCTCAAAGCCAGCCTGATGACGGCGCTACGGGAAGAGGACCTGCGGGCCCAGGAGGAGCCGTGGCGATGACCACCAGGGGTTCAGCGGAAGCGAGGCGGGGCCTTCCGGCGGCGCGTCCTCGGCGCCGCGCCTGGCTGGGCGCGTGGCTCGGGCCCGCTGCCCTTGTCGGCGCCATCATCGCCCTCTGGCAGGGAGCGGTGATGGCCTTTGGTATCCCCCACTGGAAGCTGCCCGCCCCTTCGACCATCGCCGCGGAGCTGGTCGCCAGCCGGGGGCTGTTCCTCCACCACACGTGGGTTACCCTGAAGGAGGTGTCCCTGGGCTTCGGCGTCGCCCTCGCCACCGGCGTGCTCCTGGCCGCCCTCATCGCCTACTTCCGGACCTTCCAGCGCGTGGCCTATCCCTTCGTCATCGCCTCCCAGACCATCCCCATGGTCGTCATCGCGCCCCTTCTCCTCGTATGGGTGGGGTACGGCCTCGCCCCCAAGATCATCGTCATCGTCCTCATCGCCTTCTTCCCCATCGTCGTGAACACCGTGGACGGCCTGCGCGCCGTTGACCCGGACATGGTCCACATGATGCGCACCCTGGGCGCCAGCCGGTGGCAGGTGTTCATCAAGGTTCAGGTCCCCACCTCTCTCCCCTTCCTGTTCTCCGGCACCAAGATCGCCATCACCTTCAGCGTCATCGGTGCCGTCATCGGCGAATGGGTGGGGGCCAGCGCCGGCCTGGGGTACCTGACCAGCATCTCCGTGCCCCTCTTCCTGACGGCCCGCTCCTTCGGGGCCGTCCTGATCCTGGCAGCTCTGGGGACCGCCCTCTTCCTGGCCGTCGCCCTTCTCCAGCGGCAGGCCCTGCCCTGGCACGAGGCCCAGCAGCGCCGGCAGGCCTTGGAGGAAACGTAGCGTGTCCCCTCAACTCACCTTGCGGAGGCGACCATGAGTACCGTCAGGCGCTGGCTCATCAACCCTTGTTCCCTCCTGGCTGTTTTCCTGGCTTTGGGACTGCTGGCCGGCTGTCGTGCTGAGCCTTCGCCAACGCCCAGGACACGGACCGGGACCCCCACCCCCACCCCAGCCAAGGTGCGCGTGGCCCTGGACTGGTTCCCCAACGCCAACCACGCCGGCATCTTCCTGACCAAGGAAAAGGGGTACTTCGCCGACGAAGGGCTGGAGGTCACCCTCTATACTCCCAACGACCCCGCCACCATCCTCGCCAGCGTTGGCGCGGGCCAGGACGACTTCGGCTTCGAGTACCAGATCGGCGTGCTCCTGGCGCGCGATAAGGCTGTCCCGGTGGTTTCCATCGCAGGCGTTGTCCAGCACCCCTTGAACTCCGTCATGGCCCTGAAGACCTCCGGCATCCAGCGCCCCCGGGACCTGGTGGGCAAGAAAGTGGGCTACCCGGGCATCGCCACCGACCCCCCCATCCTGGACACCATGCTGAAGGCCGACGGCGCCCGAGGGGTGCAGGACGTGGAACTGGTCAACGTGGGATACGACCTCGTCCCCGCCCTCATCTCCCGCCAGGTGGACGCCATCGTCGGGGCCTACTGGACCCATGAGTCCATCTCCGCCGGCAACCTGGGCTATCCCGTCAACATCATGCGCATGGAGCAGTGGGGTGTTCCCGACTTCTACGAGCTGGTCCTGGTCACTAGCGAGCGGAAGTTGAAGGAGCAGCCCCAGGTGGTGGAGCGCTTCGTGCGCGCCCTGGTGCGCGGCTACCGCGAGGCTGCTATGGACCCCCAGAAGGCCATCGACATCCTCAAGCAGGCCGCACCGGAGATCGACGAGAGGATCGACCGGCCGGGCATAGTCCTCCTGGTCCCCCTCTGGACCGAAGGGGTGCCGAGCTTTGGCTGGCAGACCTCAGAGAGATGGAGCAGGTTCGCCGACTGGATGAAGGAGCACAAGCTCGTAGGCCCATCCCTGGACCCCAGCGCCGCGTTCACCAACCGCTTCGTGGAGGCGGCCCAGTAGGCGCCCCCGGGCCTTCTTCGTCCTTCCTCTCAGGCTTGACCCACCTTGGCGCCAGGTGTACGCTGGCGCCGGTCTTCCGGAGGTCATGCCGCACGCCAACACCCCACCCGGTCCCGGAGCCTCCCCCGCCAGCGAGCGCCCCGTGAGCGAGAGGCTCGCCCGTCTTCTGGCCGCCATGGAGCCCCAGGAGTACGAAGGCCCCTCCAAGGTGTGCACCCTGGAGGAGGCCATCGCCACTCACGTGAAGCCAGGGCACCACGTCTTCCTCAGCCAGCGGGCCTACGCTGGCCTCTTTGCCCTTCTCCGCCGGTTCTGGGGCTCCCGGCCCAACTTCACCCTCTCCTCCATCATGACCAGCGAGCTCATGCTCCTTCTCGTCTACGGAGGGCTGGTCCGCAAGCTCGTCACCTCCTCCGTGTGGGGCCCGGTGGGGCGTGGCACCCGCTACCAGCAGGCCGTCCGGCAGGGCGGACTCCAGGCGGAGATGTGGACCATCCACACCATCATCTTGCGTCTCATGGCCGGAGGCAGCGGCGTGCCCTTCCTGCCCACCCGCTCCATCATTGGCAGCTCCCTGGCCCAGGAGCTGCCCGGTGATGCCTACGCGGAGGTCCCAAACCCCTTCGGTTCCCCGGATCCTGTGGCCCTCGTGGCCGCCCTCCGCCCGGACGTGGCCATCATCCACGGCCTGGTGGCCGATCCCGCCGGCAACACCGTCCTGGTCCCCGACTGGTCCGTGGACGCCTGGGGGGCGCGCGCGTGCCGGGGAAGCGTCATCGTCCACGTGGACAAGATCGTCTCCACCCAGGCCATCCGCCGCCACGCCCCCCTCGTGAAGGTCCCCGGCCACATGGTGAGCGCTGTCTGCCCTGCACCCTTCGGCGGCTTCCCCGGCACCGTCTACAACGGTTGGGTTGGGGAGGTCCCCTCCTACCTGGGCGACCGGGAGTTCAGCCGGTCTTGCGTCCGCGCCGTCCGGGGACGCCAGGAGGAGTTCGACGCATGGGTCCAGGAGTGGGTCCAGGGCCCTGCCACTCACGAAGCCTTCCTGGAGCACCTGGGCCGCCAGCGGCTGGGCCAGCTCCAGGCCGAGGCCGAGGCCCAGCTCCAGCACGGCCTTGCCCCCGTCCCCTCCCCCACCAGCGAAGGGTACGACGACCGGGAGATGATGACGGTGGCCACGGCCCGGAAGATCGCCGAGGTGGTCCGCCGCAACGGCTACCGGTTTATCCAGACGGGGCCTGGCCTGTCAGCACCGGCCACCTACCTGGCCTACTACCTCCTCCGGGAGCAGGGCTACGACGTGGAGGTGATGTCGGGCTTTGGCAACTTCGCCTACCTGCCCCAGGGGTACGCCATCAGCAGCATCCAGCACCTGGCGACCCCCAAGCTCCTCGGCGACATGTTCGAGATGTACAGCGCCTTCCTGCGCGGACCCGACAGCCCGAGCCTTGCGGTCCTGGGCATCGTGGAGATCGACAAGTCCGGCAACATCAACACCAGTCGGCTGGACGACGGCACCCTCATGGGAGGCTCAGGGGGCCACAACGACTGCGCCATGGGCGCGGGAGAGGTGCTCATCTTCGCCCCCATGGAGCCCCGGCGCTTCCGGGACCGGCTGGGCTTCGTCACGACCCCAGGCGACAGGGTACGCACGGTGGTGACGGACCTGGGCATCCTGGAGAAGGTCCGGGGCCAGGCTGAGCTCGTCCTTACCAGCTACTACTCCACCGCCGGTGCCTCAGCGGAGGAGGCCGTCGCCACCATCCGCGGGCGCTGTGGCTGGGACCTCCAAGTGGCCGCCGACCTACGCCGGGAGCCGCCTCCCGCTATGGAAGAGCTGGTGATCCTTCGCCGCCTGGACCCGGAGAGGCGCGCCCTGGAGTGACCACGATCACCCAGGGGGGTGCTGAAAAACCCTTTCGACCATCCCCCTCGCCCCCTTCCTTGCCAGGAAGGGGGA
>JACQOS010000134.1 GCA_016202425.1 Chloroflexota bacterium | reverse complement strand
GAGCCTAGTTTACCCTGAGCGCAGCCGAAGGGAACCATACGAGCGGAGGAAAAGTCCCGCTCATGTCCTTCGACGGTGCTCAGGATGAGCGGGACTTGAAGTATGACATGTTTACGCGGATTCACGTCATTAGATACTTAGGGGGGGCGTCCTCTCTACCACTCCGCCCCCCGCCGACGTCTTCTGCCTCGGGTGCCCCGCTGCGGTCCACCAGCCGGACCTCCGCGCCCCGCACCTGCACCCCGCAGGCGGGGCACTGGTAGACCACCGTAACGGGGGAGCCGCACTGCTGGTGCACCAGGACCGTCGGGTCCGAGAAGTACTTGGCACCCCACGCCGCCAGGGCCCCGGCCACGATGCCCAGCTCATGGCCCTTCCTGGTGAGGTGGTACTCGGCCCGGGGTGGATGGTCGCTGTAGAACCTGCGCTCCACGACCCCGTGCCCTTCCAGGAGCTTGAGCCTCTCGGAAAGCACGTTGGAGGCGATCCCCTTCACCGAGGCCCGGATCTGGGAGAACCTGTGGTAGCCCCGCAGCAGGTCCTGGAGGATCAGAATGGTCCAGCGATCCCCCGTCACCCCCAGGGCCCGGGCCACCGGCCCCGGCTGCGCATATCCCCTCCTCAAGAGAGGCCCTCCTTCTCGTGCCATATTCTAGCAGGGCCTTTCAATTGCCGGCTTCACCCCCTCTCTGACTCTCCCCCGTTGCACGGGGGAGAGAAATCCCTTCCCCCGCTCGCGGGGGAAGACTAGGATGGGGGTGCAGGAGCCAGGGACTGCTCTTATGGATAACTGAAAGGCCCTGATATTCTAGCAGGAGGCTTGACAACGAGCCACTCAGTTGTACTAAACTACTCGCTTGCATGGAACACCCAACCCTGCCATGGAGCAGCCCCTCTACGACTCGCCCGAGGGAAGACCTCCCGGCCGCCAGGAGAGCGTCATGAAGCCATGGCCTCAATGGAGCCACCCCTTCGCCGTGCGTCTCCTCGCCCCGTGCATCCTGCTGCTGGCCGTTTCCTGCGGTCCCGCGGCTGCGCCGACTCCCACGGCCACGCCCTCCGCCCCGCGCCCACCGCAGCCCACCGCCACCGCCTCTGAGGCCACACCCACCGTTGCCCTTGCCACCCCCACTCCCACGGCGACACCGCTCCCCACGCCCACCCGGGTGGCACCCCGGCGGGGCGGCTCCTTGCGGCGCGTTATCTTCCGGGACCCTTCCACCTTCGACGTCCAGCAGGCCTCCTCCGTCGTGGAGCTGATGACCGCCGCCCACCTGTACAACAACCTCCTGTGGAACCCCGAGGGCGAGGTCATCGAGTGTGACGTCTGCTCCTCCTGGGAGCTCCAGGACGGAGGGAAGGCCCTCCTCTTCCACCTCCTGGACACACCCAGCTTCGCCGACGGGCACCGCGTCACCGCCGGGGACGTGAAGTACTCCCTGGACAAGATGATGGGGCTGGTGGACGACTTCGTTTCCCCCAGGGCCGGGCTCATCAAGGAGTACATCCAGCAGGTGGAGGCGCCGGACGCCAGGACCGTCGTGCTCCGCCTCCACCGCCCTGCCGCCGCCCTTCCGTCCATGCTCACCATGCAGTTCGCCGCCATCTACCGGCAGGGCGCCACCCGCCAGGGGCTCCAGCACGAGCCCGACGGCACCGGCCCCTTCCTCCTCAAGGCCCGCGACTTGGGCGCCCAGATCAGGTTGGAGCGGAACACCAACTACTTCAAGCCCGGCCTGCCCTACCTGGACCGCCTCGACCTCATCGTCATCGGCAACCCGGTGACGGGGAGCGCCGCCTTCCTCACCAACAACGTGGACATCGGCCAGGGGCCCAGCAGGGACACCGTCTCCCAGTACGAGGCGAAGCGCAAGGCGGGCCAGGTAGATTGGCTGGAGCGCCCCAAGGAGTGCCGGCCTCAGGGCGTCATGATCAACTCCACCAGGCCACCGTTCGATAACCCCAAGCTCCGCCAGGCCGTCAACCTCGCCATAGACCGCTGGGGCTACATCGAGGTCGTCCACGAAGGCAGGGCAGAACCCGCCCTGGTCTTCCGGGCAGGCATCGGCTCCCGGCGCAGCAGAGAGGAGATCGTCGCCTTCCCAGGCTTCGCCACGGGCACCGCCAAGGAGGCGGAGCGCGCCCAGGCACGACAGCTCCTGACCGAGGCCGGCTACCCCAGGGGCCTGGACGTGGTCATGACCGTCCGCAACGCCCCGGACTACCTGGTTCAGGGGCAGTTCATCGCCGGCGAGCTGGCCAAGGTCGGCATCCGGACCACCCTGGAGGTCCTGGACGTCGCCGCCCTCTACCCCAAGACCTCCAGGCTCGATTACGCCCTCTGGCCCTTCTGGTTCTGCCAGACCACCACCGACCCCGATGAGGTGTGGGCCGGCTATTTCCTCACCGGAGGCTCCCGCAACTGGCTCGGCTACTCCAACGAGGAGGTCGACCGCCTCTTTGCCCAGCAGTCGCAGGCGCTGGACCCAGCCCGCCGGGCCCTCCTCAACCGGCGGATGGAGGACCTGGTAATGGCCGACCTCCCCTTCGCTCCCACCGCCGACCAGCAGGAGGTGCTGGCCTGGTGGACCCACGTGGGTGGCTATGCCGAGGGCCAGGGGCTCACCACCTACACCTCCCTCCGCGGCGAGCGCTGGTGGCGCAAGCCGAGGTGAAGCAGGCGAACGGCCCACCCTGGCCCAATCACAAACGGGCCCGCCGTTCCCTCCTGGGGAACGGCGGGCTTTCTTGGGGGCGGCGATCCGTCCGAAATGTCTACTGCGAAGACCCGCCTCCACAGCGGGCCCTCGCTTGATGCCTAGACCAGGGTCTGCACCTCCACCACATCGCCCTTGGGCAGCTTCAGGCCCATACCTTCGTGGTACTTGCACACAGCGTCGGCATTGGGAGCTTCCAGGAGACACCAAGCGTCCGACTTCCCCGAGAACGCGTTCAGCGCCTTGATACCAAGCTGGTTCACCTTCCCGGACTTGATGTCCGCTACTGCCTGCTGGAGCACGTTGGGTGGCAGTTGTATGGCCTTGTGATGGTCAAGGAACTTGGGCATCCTTCCTCCTTTCTGGTACGATACCTTCTTGCTTGCACCCGCCCCTTGTGCAAGGCCCCGGGGCTCTCTTCGGGCCGCCGGGATATTCCTACGGTACGGCCTCGCGGGCCAGATGTCAAGAAACGTGCAAAACTACACAATTCTCCTAGCTCGGGGCCCAGGGTGCCGCATGGGCACGAACTGTCTCTCAAGTCATTCCAAAACCCTCACTCCCTGTGTCCCCCTCTCCCTTGCCAAGGGAGAGGGGGAAGAGAAGATAGCTGGAGGACACCCCCAGACCCCCGTCCCTTCGACTTCGCTCAGGGCAGGCTCCAGAACCCCGCCATCCCGACTCATCGGGATGGACTCCTCCACGGGACTCCTTTTAAAATGACTCCTCTCTAACGTTTGCCAGCACCATCCTTCCAAGAAGGGAGTTGGGCCATGAGCGTCCAAAGGGTCCGAGTGGGCATCGTCGGCGCGGGAGGTATCGCCCGCCTCCGCCACCTCCCGGGATTCCGGGCCATCCCGGGAGTAGAGCTCGTCAGCGTCTGCAACCGGAGCCGGGAGTCCGCCGAACGGGTCGCCCGCGAGTTCCACATCCCCAGGGTGTACGACCACTGGCTGGACCTGGTGCGGGCCGATGACGCCGATGCCATCTGCATCGGTACCTGGCCCTACCTCCACTGCCCCATCACCCTGGAGGCCCTGGCCCAAGGCAAGCACGTCCTCACGGAGGCCCGCATGGCCATGAACGCCCGGGAGGCGCACCTCATGCTGGAGGCCTCCCGCGCCCGCCCTCACCAGGTGGCCCAGATTGTCCCGGCCCCCTTCACCTTCAAGGTGGACCGCACCATCCAGGAGCTGGTGGCCTCGGGGTACCTGGGCAGCCTCCTGGCCGTGGAGATGCGCGTCACCCAGAGCAGCTTCGTGGACCGGGACAGCCCCCTCCACTGGCGCCAGGACACGGACCTGAGCGGGTACAACACCCTGACCCTGGGCATCTGGTATGAGAGCTTGATGCGTTGGATAGGCCCGGCCACCAGGGTCAGCGCCATGGCCAGAACCTTCGTCCCTCAGAGGCGCGACGCCGCCGGACTCCTTCGGGCGGTGACCGTGCCCGACCACGTGGACGTCCTCTGCCAGATGGCCTGCGGTGCCCAGGCCCGCCTGGCCTTCAGCGCCGTCACAGGACAGGCCCCCGCCGGCGAGGTGTGGCTCTACGGGACCGACGCCACCCTCCGGCTGGATACCGAGACCTCCAGGCTCTCCGGAGGACGCCGCGGCGACCGGCAGCTCAGCGAGATAGCCATCCCCGAGGAGAAGCAGGAGCGGTGGCGCGTTGAAGAGGAGTTCGTCAACGCCATCCGCGGCATCGAGCCGGTGAAACGCACCACCTTCCAGACAGGCGTCCAGTACATGGAGTTCACCGAGGCGGTCACCCGGAGCGCCCGGACCGGCAAGGCCGTCTCCCTGCCCCTCTGATGAGTGGCCGGGCACGTTGCGCCCTCTACGGGCCAGGCTGTAACACAAAGGTAATGTCCAGCCCCCGTTTCCAATCGGGCAACCTACCCCGAGCGATAAGGTCCACGGTATAAGCCCGCGGGCGGACGTCGTACCCCGGCGCCTGGAGAGCCACAAGGAACCTCCCCACCGTTAGGCCGTCTCCCAGGAGGCCCCAGGT
>JACQOS010000140.1 GCA_016202425.1 Chloroflexota bacterium | reverse complement strand
CCCCTAGTCTCGGCGCTGAATATGCGTCTGGCCTTGTCGCGTCGCCCCGTCGTCGAGGCGCTTTTGTTTCAGGTTCAATTGACAGGGCACCCAGCGCTCACTAGGATATTCCCCAAGGAGCAATGAGTATGACCACCCCAGGGCGCACTACCGAGCTGCGCTTCAACCCCCGTGAGCTCGACCGCAAGTGGCAAGAGCGTTGGGAGCAGGACGGCCTGTACCGCGTGCGCGATGATGACCCCCGACCCAAATGGTACGAGCTCACCATGTACCCCTATCCTTCCGGCGACCTGCACATCGGCCACTGGTTCGCCATGGCCCCCTCCGACGCCCACGCCCGCTTTCGCCGGATGCAGGGGTACAACGTGCTTCACCCCATGGGCTTCGACGCCTTTGGCCTCCCAGCGGAAAACGCCGCCATCCAGAGGGGCATCCACCCCTTCAAGTGGACCATGGACAACATCCACAACATGGAGCGCCAGCTTCGCTCCATGGGCGCCATTCACGACTGGTCGCGGGAGATCAACACCTGCCTCCCGGACTACTACCGGTGGAACCAGTGGCTCTTTCTCCAGCTCTACAAGGCCGACCTGGCCTACCGGGCCATGGCTCCGGTAAACTGGTGCCCCACCGACCAGACGGTGCTGGCCAACGAGCAGGTCGTTGAGGGCAGGTGCGAAAGGTGCGGTACGCCTGTCATCCACCGCGACCTGGAGCAGTGGTTCCTCCGCATCACCAGGTACGCCGACGAGCTGCTGGACTTCTCCGGTCTCCTCGACTGGCCTGAGCGCATCAAGACCCTCCAGACCAACTGGATAGGCCGCAGCGATGGCGTGGAGATCAGCTTCGACATCTCCCACCTGGGCCTGGCCGACAAAGAGGTCCGCACCTTCACCACCCGCATAGATACAATCTACGGCGTCACCTTCATGGTGCTGGCGCCCGAGCACCCGCTGGTGGAGAAGATCACAACGCGCGGGCACAAAAAGGCCGTCACGGACTACGTAGAGGCGGCTCGCCGCCAGACCGAGATCCAGCGCCTCTCCACCGAGCGCGAGAAGACCGGCGTCTTCACCGGAGCCTACGCGGTCAACCGCCTGAGCAGCCAAAAGGTGCCCATCTTCGTCGCCGACTACGTGCTCCTCAGCTACGGCACCGGCGCCGTCATGGGCGTTCCCGCCCACGACGAACGCGACTTCGCCTTCGCCGAGAGGTACGGCCTGCCCATCACTGTGGTCGTCGCACCACCCGGGTGGGACGGCGGCGAGCTTTCCGAAGCCTACCTTGGGGAAGGCGCCCAGGTGAACTCGAGCCAGTTCAACGGACTGCCCAACGCCCAGGGCATGCAGGCTATCGCCGAGCACATCGAGCAGCAAGGCTGGGGCAAACACACCGTCTCCTACCGAGTCCGCGACTGGCTTATATCCCGCCAGCGCTACTGGGGCACACCCATTCCCATCATCTACTGCCCCCACTGCGGCGCCGTGCCCGTGCCAGAGGATAACCTGCCAGTGCTCTTGCCCGAGGACGCTGAGTTCAAGCCAACTGGTGAGTCGCCGCTCAGGTACCACGACGGCTTCTTCAACACCGTCTGCCCCAACTGCGGGCGCGCCGCTCAGCGCGAGACCGACACCATGGACACCTTCGTGGACTCCTCCTGGTACCAGCTCCGCTACGCCAGCCCCCACTACGACAACGGCCCCTTCGACCCGGCTGCCATGCGCCTGTGGAACCCGGTGGACCAGTACACCGGCGGCGCCGAGCACGCCGTCATGCACCTGCTCTACGCCCGCTTCTTCACCAAGGCCCTGCGCGACCTCGGCCTCCTGGACTTCAACGAGCCGTTCCTCCGCCTCTATAACCAGGGCGTCATCCTGGGAGAGGACCACGATAAGATGAGCAAGAGCCGGGGCAACGTGGTCGCGCCGGACCCCTACGTCCAGACCTACGGGGCCGACGTCGTCCGCCTCTACCTCATGTTCCTCGGCCCCTGGGACCAGGGCGGCCCCTGGAGCACCGCCGGCATCAACGGCATGGCCCGCTGGGTCAACCGGCTGTGGGACATCGCCCTCCGCAACTCTTCCGCGCTGCCCGCCCAGGGCGACCCCAGCGCCGTTCGCGAGCTCCTGCGCGCCACCCACAAGACAATCCGCAAGGTGGTCCAGGACATAGACGGCTTCCACTTCAACACCGCTATCGCCGCCATGATGGAGCTATCCAACGCCGTGGGCGACGCCTGGGAGGCCAGGCACGTGGACGCGGCGACATGGAACACAGCAGTGGACACGCTCCTGGTGCTGCTAGCGCCAGTAGCGCCCCACGTGACGGAGGAGCTATGGGAGCGCCGTGGCAGGCCCTACGGCATCCACAGCCAGCCCCTGCCCACCTGGGACCCGGACCTGGCCGCCGACGAGCAGATCACCCTGGTGGTCCAGGT
>JACQOS010000159.1 GCA_016202425.1 Chloroflexota bacterium | reverse complement strand
GCCGCCGCCCCGGATCACGGCAAGAAGAGCCGTGCAAATGTAGGGCAGACCTTTGGAGGGGGCCCACCGGAATATCAACGAGTTACGCCGACAAACAGCCTCCAGTAGCGAAAGTCAGGTTAGCGCGACCATGGCGGTTACCGCCACGAGAATCACATATCGCATGGCTGATCCTCCATTCAGCGCTCCTCGGGCGCTGTTGGCATTTACGCTGCGGCCTCGGACTCTCGTTCCGCCCCCGAGGGCAGTAGGGCCCCGCTCGTGGGGCCGAAGGTCTCGAGGCTGAGAGACCAGCGGGGGCGAAACCCAGACCCGCTCCCGATCCCTGGCTCCTCTCCAGCTAGCCCTCTACAGGATCGTCGGAAGAGCCGGTTTGCCCTTCCACGCCGGGACGAGGGGACCTGCGCAAGAGGCCGCCCGACCGAGCCCACTCAGCGTGTCCGCGCCAGCCCGCCTTACTGCCGGCGGGCTAGCTCGTCCTCGATCACCTGGGCGAACCGCTCCAGCGGCTGGGCGCCCGTGAGCACGCGGCCGTTGACGAAGAACGTCGGGGTACCGGTAATGCCGAGCCGGGCGCCCTCGTCCACGTCCCTCTGGACCGCGGCCTGGTATTTCCCACTGGCAAAGCACTGGTCGAAGGCCGCAAGGTCCAGGCCCACCTCCTTGGCATAGGCTTTGAGCTGCTCTGGGCTCGCCTTGGGGGCGTTTTCATAGAGCTTGTCGTGATACGCCCAGAACTTCCCCTGGTCGTTGGCGCAGCGGGCCGCCTCGTGCCCTTTGCGCGCCGCCGGGTGGAGCTGGTCTATCGGATAGTCCTTATGGACGAGCTTTACCTTCTCGTTGTAACGGGAGAGGAGCTGGACGAGCGTCGGTTGAACCTGCTTGCAAAAGGGGCAGTGGAAGTCCTCGAACTTCACGATCACAACCGGCGCTGTCGCCCCTCCCTTGAAGGGGGCCCCGTCGGCGCTCACCTGGGCCCTGAAGACCGGCGGAGGCTTGAGGTTCACGACCACCTTCGCCTGAGAACGTAAAGATTGAAGGAATGCCTCCCTGCGTGTTTGAAGCTTCTGGTTCTGGAGGTGGGAGCGGATCTGCTCCCGTACCTTCTCCTCCTCCCCCTTGATTTGGGCTTTATTCGCCTGGTAGAAATTTTCGATCTCTTGCTCGGTCACGAGGCCAACCTTTGATGTTACCTCGGCATCCAAAAGTGCCGGGACTGATATCCCGCGCTTCTTTGCCTCCTTGGCAAGAAGTTTCTCATTGATGAGCGCCTCGACCCTCTGGCGCTTAAGGTTATAGATCTGCTCCTCGAGCTGGGTGAGCTGCGTGGCGAGCGCCTTCTCGACCTCCTCGGAAGTGATGAGAACCCCATCCACCTCGGCCAGCGCCTCGCCCGCCGCACGGGCTATGGCCGGTACGGCCAGGGCGATCAGGAGCATGAGGGCCCAGAGGGTGGGACTGTTCACCCTGACCCCCTGCCCCCTCACCGTGAGCCTCTCCCCCTCTTGGGGGAGAGGGGAGGGTGAGGGGGCGACGGGGCGGGGTGAGGGGCTCTCACAAGGAACGACTTTTTGACTCATCTCGCGTCGAACTCCCCTCACTGGAAGGGGTGAGGCAGGCGGGGCAAACGCCCCGCCTGCTTCCCCGCCTGTGGAGCCGTGCCTATGGGCCAGTGTTCGCCATCAGGTTATCCGTGTAGGGCGACTTATCACACTGCCCTGAGTTGGGTCCGTCCGTCTCGCACTGGAACTCGGACCAGGAGCTCGTCACGGGCTGCTGGTTGCTGCCAGTGAACTTCAGGTTGTAGATATCGACCTCCAGATCGCAGCTCGTATTGTCGGCCATGCTCGGGATCGTCCACGTGACGACGTTGCCGCCCGTGCCGCCCGACGTTTTCTTGCCCAGGCCCGAGCCGGTCGAGCTGATGTCGATGGTGGCTGAACCGCAGCTGATACTCTGCACCGCGTAGCTCGTACCGGGCGAGGCAGAGAGCCCGCCCTGCACCTTCTCGCTGATGGTCACACCGGTGTTGTTCGTGACCGTGATGTGCACCTTGTAATCGTTGTTCTGCCCCTTCGTCACCGAGGCCTCGGTGGTCCCGGCCGGGCACGCGGTAGCAAGACCCTTCTCACTCGCCGGCAGCGTGCAGTCGTATGTCCCGGTTTGTGTCCCGGAGTCGAAGCCGGCGATGACGTGATAGTGGAACCCGGTGATCGAGGACGTCACCGTCAGGTCTTCGCAGCCGCTGTCGGCTGCCGGGTAATTCGTGTCACCGACGTAGTGAGCCGTGTACGAGACCCCTCCGGCAACCACATCGGCCATCACGGTCAGGTAGCTTGCGGACTCCGCCATTGCAGGGTTCCCGGCCCCCAACGCGACAGTGTAACCCGCGTCAGCCGGAACGTGGATCGGGGTCCCTGAGCACGTCTTGCCGCTGAAGAGCGTGAATTCGACGTTTCCGGTCGGATCAGGGTTGCCGGTCACGCCGGTACCCGTCACGGTCGCCTTGTCGTGGATCGTCGCGCCCATCGTGACGGTGCCGCCGGTGGCCCCCAGGTCGGTGAAGTTGACTTCCGGCGGGCCCGCCGAATACCCGGTGTCCTCCCGGTGGATAGTCGTCGAGATCTCCGACTTCGGCTCCTCCGACACGGGGCACGTGGTGACGACCGTGATGCAGTAGGGGCCTGGCGGTGACACCGCACCCGCCGTGTTGTCCGAGTGAATCTCGCCCCAAGTGCTGCCATTTCCGCCAAGCCCGCTCTGACTGGGGTGAACTCCGAAAAGGAACCAGGTATCGCCGCACGCCCCTGGGAGGGTGAAGGTCTTGGGGTTGGGGCTGGTCGTCCCCAATAACGTCGTCGTTGAATCGAGGTTCTGGAAGAGGGAACCCACGGGGCTGTCCGTGGTCGAGCAGGTCGTGGCGCCGGCGGCAGCGCTGTTACCCCAGACCTGGACCGTGTAACCGTCAGCTACCGCCCCATTGACGGCACTAGCGTTGTTGGCGCATGAGTTGGCGCCCCCTGCGATTTGGGTACAGATCGCCGACGCGCTCCAGTTGATCGTCAGAGTGGTTGCCGGGTTCGTTGCGGTGAAGCCGGTGAACTTGCTGCTGGGATCGGTGCACTCCGTGAGTTCCGCGTTCGCCGGATCTGAGCAGTCTATCGTCGCGTCCTGCGCCAGCGCGCGTCCGCCGCCCAACAGCGGGAGGCCGGCCACCAGCGTCAGCGCCGCGATCCCGACCAGGACCGCGAAACGCCAGGTACACTTTCCGATTGGTTTCATGACACTCCTCCTCCTCTATATTCCACCTTCCATCAACCCGGCGTCATTCCGACGCCATTCCGTCCAATCTTCCGACTCTCACCCCCTTCCCACTCCCACCTCTTTCGCAGGCCGACCTCAACCCGCCGCTGGCGGGCGCATGGGTGGGGTGCGTTGGCCCTGCCTTCCTCTCGCGACCGCCTACCGCGTCGAGCAGGGCCGGTCTGCCGTGAAATCGCTCCGTTTCCTGTTCCCCGTGGCGGTCTTCGCCGCCTGGGCGAAGGCCCGGAAGCAGTAGGCTGTCCCGGGGTTCAGGCCGGTGTCCGCCCCGCACAGAACGCCGGCCGCGGAGTCCACGAACGACACGCCGGGCTCGCCGCTGTTGAGGGCGCCGATCGTCACATCCACGGATGCGAAAGCGGCGAGGTTGTACGCGCTCCCGGCAGCCTGCCCGGAGAACGAGGCCTTGCACACGTCGGTGGAAAGTGGCCACGCCGGGCACGAGACGACCCTGGCGGCATCCGGAGCCGCCTGCTGCCACTGGATCGAGAACCCGCCCGGCGCCCCGCTTGCGCCGGCGGTCACCCCGAGGGTAATGGTGTCGTCGTCCAACGAGCTCGAACATGCGATTGTCGGCGCGTCGAGCTTTTCCAGCGCGGCCGCCGGCGTCACGGCAAACTGCGCCAGCGCCGCGACCGCGGCGAAGACCGCGGAAGCCAGGTACATTTCCCGATGGTTCTCATAACGTTCCTCCCCTCTTCTAAAGCTCCTCCCAGGCGCGAACTGGGCTACCCCGTGCTTCTCTCGTCGCTGTCCACCTCCTTGCTGAATGTTGTGCGTTTACGGGGACGCCCGACGCCGCGCCACACGGCCTCAGTGGACCGGCCCGGATGTTCCTTGGGGTTCCATCCTGTAGTCCGTGATGGCGACGGCGACGCCCACGTTTCCCTGGTGCCGCTCGACCCGCACGACCTGGCCCTGGCAGTGGAGGCGAACCGGAAGGCCCGGAAACGCATATTCCAGGACCAGGGTCGGTCGGACTGGCTCACCGAGGGAGAATGGGATATCCGTATTGATGTACACGCCGGTCACACTGATGTCACGGGTAACGGCCCTCCGGCCCTGCAGTTCTACGGGCAATGCAACCGCAAAGCGCGGCGCGTGTCGCCTCTCGGGAATCTCTGCTGCGGCCCCGGCGCTCATGAGGCCTGTGAACTCACGGCCGGATCCATGAGCGTCTCCGCACTGCGCCTATCCCGCATGCTCCGCCGTTGCCGCTGGACATCCGGGACCGTACCAGTGCGGTAGGCGGCGTGCAATATGTCGGGGGGAGACATTTTTCTATACCCTCTGGATATAGGCATCGCGTAGGCGACGGCACTCAGCGTGATCTATTCCGGCCCGTCGGGCTGGGGGGACGGCCTCGGCGGGCCTTTGCAGGGGCCGGGGGCGCCGCCGCGCGATCTCCACCTTGACGCGCAGGCACCGCTCGGGTAGAAATGAGCGACCAGCGCCCCGCCGGCGGAAACGCGCCGCATGGCCCGGTCGGCCTGGGAGGCACCTCAGGGTGGTGCACGATGGTCCTTCGATCCGAGATTGGCAATCCGAAATCCGAAATGTTGCGTCGCCCCCACCTCCTCCTCGTGGATGATGATCCCGGCCTGGGTGAGGCGCTGACGACCGCGCTGGAGCGCACATTCTCGGTCAGCCTGGCCCGCAACGGGGCCGAGGCGCTGGCCTGCCTCGCGCAGCGCCCGGTGGACGGCATCATCCTGGACGTGAGGCTCGGCCATGAGGACGGGCTGACGCTGCTGCCGGTCCTTCGTGAGCGGGGGAGGGCGCCGGTTCTGGTTCTCACCGGCTACGGGGATAAGACAATCGTTCGCCGGGCGTTTCTGGCCGGTGCCCGCGATTGCTTGGACAAACCCATCGAGCTGGAGGCACTTCGGGGGGCGGTCGCCGCAATGCTCGGGCCGGTACCGCTCGAACCGGCAGCGCGCGTGAAGGCGTTCATCGAGCAGCACTATAGGGAGCGGCTCACTCTCACGGCGCTGGCCCGCGTGGCCGGGTGGAGCGCACGGCAACTCCAGCGCCGCTTCGGCGATCCGTACGGATGTTCCCCCAGCCGATACCTGCAGCGGGTGCGAGTGCAGGCCGCCGAGGGCCTGCGCCGAGAGCGGGGCCTGTCCCTGCGGGCCATCGCGCCCCAGGTCGGATTCACCGACCCGGGCTACCTGGCCCGCGTCCTGCGCAAGGCCAAACACGCCCGGATGCCGCGCCGCTCCTCTAAGCAGCCTGCCTAAACCGGGGACCGGTCCGTGTCGTAATCGTCCCTCGCCCTGGCGTAATTTTCTTGACAATCGAGGACGCGCATATGTAAAAGGATGTCTCCTCTGCTACCTCTGTAAACCGAAGGCGTCCTCATGATTGACTGGTCCCGGGTCGCGCCGGTCGGGGTGTCGGAGTATTCGCAGCAGACCCAGGCGGAGCGCCTGATTGCCGCGGGACGGGTCGTGCTGACGCTCGCTGCGCTCCTGGCGGTCTGGCTGGATCCGTCCGAGCCCGGCAGGTACACGCGGATCATTTACGTCTTGGTGTCCGCGTACCTCGTCTACGCCCTGCTGCTCGGCCTGCTGGTATGGCGCTCACCCCTCCCCGCGGGATGGCTCGGGCTCACCACGCACGCCCTCGACATCGCCGTCTTCTCCTTCCTGATGCAATTCAGCAGAGGTCCTGCCAGCCCCTTCTTTGCCTTTCTGGTGTTCTCGCTCCTCTGCGCCACCCTCCGCTGGCATTGGCGCGGAGTCCTGTGGAACGCGCTGATCATCCTGGCCCTGTTCGCGGGAATGGGGGTGTACGCATCGGACCTTTTCCGCGACCCGGAGTTCGAGCTGAACAGCTTCATGACCCATGCGGTCAGCCTGGGGGTGATGGCGGTTTTCCTGGGCTACCTGGCATACTACGAACAGCGGCGGCGCAGCGAAATCGCCAGGCTGGCGGCATGGCCCCACGCCTCGGCGGGCCAGCTCGGCGCGCTGATCCGGGAGATCCTGGAACACGCCGTCGCGATCCTCCCCGCTCCGTGTGTGATCCTGGCGTGGGAAGACCCGGAAGAGCCCTGGCACCATCTGGCCTGGTGGTCTGGGGGCGAATTCCAATGCGCCCGTGAGCCACTCGGCAGGTTCGAGCCGTTGGTCGCCGAGCCGCTCGCCAGCGCAGACTTTCTCTGCCAGGACGCCCGCGCCCCGGCTCCCAGAGTGCTGTACAGGTCAGCCGCCGGCTTCCAGCACTGGGGTGGCGTGCCCGTCCACCCCAATTTCAGGGCGCGGTTTGGCCTCCATTCCGTCCTCGGCTTGCGCGTGCGCGGAGAAGGGCTGGATGGGCGCCTCTTTTTCCTGGACAGGCGTCGTCTCACGGTGGATGACCTGGTGCTGGGGAAGCTTGTGGCCGGCCAGGCGGCGGCCCGCCTGGCCCTCTTCGGCCTGGTGCAGCGGCTGAAGCAGATGGCGGTCAGCGAAGAACGCGTCCTCCTGGCCCGCGATGTCCACGACGGCGCGCTTCAATCGATGACCGCGGCTGCCTGGCAACTTCAGACGGTGCGGCGTCTGGTGCGAGAGGACCCGCGGGCGGCCGAGCAGCGCCTGGAAGAGATCCAGCAGATGATCGCCGAGGAGCAACGGAATCTGCGCTTCTTTGTTGAGGAGCTGAAGCCGGCGCCGCCCCTTTCGCCCGGGGCGAGTGGCGGCCTGGCCACCTGCCTGGAAGGGGTGGCCAAACGGGTCGAGCGGCACTGGGGTCTGCGCGTGGAGCTGAACGTGCGGCAGCTTCCGCCGCAGATCCCCGAGAGCCTGGTGCATCAGATCCCTCGCATTCTGCGCGAGGCCCTGGTGAATGCCGCCAAGCATGCCCGCGCGTCGGCTGTCCGCGTGGAACTCGGCGCGCAGAACGGCTCCATCCACATGCGGGTGGCCGACAACGGTCGTGGGTTCCCCTTCCGCGGCCTCTATGACCACGCGACGTTGATCCGGTCGAGACTGGGGCCCGCCTCCCTGGTGGAAAGGATCGAGCCCCTGGGGGGCTCGCTGGCCATTGAATCCGCCGACAGCGGCGCGTGCCTGGAGATCCGCCTGCCCCTGGCTCAGCCCGGAGCGCACGATGGGCATTAGTCTGGTAGTGGCAGACGACCACCCCCTGATCTCCGAGGGGGTGGAGAGCCTTCTGCGCCAGGAACCGGACTTCACGGTGCTGCGCCGGTGTCGGGACGGCGAGGAGACCCTGGAGGCGCTGCGGGAACTCCGGCCGGACGTCCTCATCCTCGACCTCCGCATGCCGCGAATGAAGGGCCTGGCAGTGCTCCGGGAGATGAGAAAGGAGAGGCTGCCCACGCGGGTGGTGCTCCTGGCCGCGGTCGTGGAGGAAGACGAGGTGATGGAGGCCCTCCACCTCGGTGTGTCCGGGGTGGTGCTGAAAGACACCCCGCCGCAACTCCTGCTGCAAGCGGTGCGCAAGGTGCACGCCGGTGAACAATGGCTCGAGAAACAGTCCTTCGGCCGCGCCCTCCAAAAAATGCTGCGGCGCGAGGCCGGGGCACGCCAGGTCGCCGGGATCCTCACGCGGCGGGAGATCGAGATCGTCCGCCTGGTGACCCGCGGCCTGCGGAACAAGGAGATCGCCGAGAAGCTCTTCATCGACGAAGGCACCGTCAAGGTCCACCTGCACAATATCTACGAAAAGCTCGGGGTGTGTGGCCGTCCGGCACTGGTGCGCTATGCCGAGGACAAAGGGCTGGCCTGACCGCTCGGGGAGAAGGGGACGTTGTTTCCTAAGTTGACTTACCTTCTTTCGCTCTTCCGGACGATCCTCGAAATCGCCGAGGTGGACACTCCGAGATGCCTCGCCGTCTCGGCCAACGAGAGGCCGAGGTTGGTCACAAGGTGGCGGGCCAGCTTGGCCCGGAGAAGTGAGATGTGCCACCGCCGACTGCCCGCCCGGAGCTCCTCCGGGGTGCAGCCTTCCCGCTCGCAGGCGGCGTGGAGGGCCGCGGCGGCTTCCCGCGCATGGCGGCGCCGCCGGGTCTCGGTCGAGAGCCTGGGTCGCGCCTCCTGCAACTCCTCCTCGACGAATTCCGCACTGCCCAGGATGCGGGGATCCGCCGCCATGCGGTCCCTCCGCTGGCGCATCGCTCGGACCTCCGCCCACCCGCCCGCCGACCGCACGAGCCCCCCGCCCACCAATTCGGGGCGGCGACCCAGGGGAATGCCCTCTTTCATGTACTCTCCGTAGGCTCGCACCGCCCGCGCCTCCGTCGGGCCGAACCAAGCCAGCACCGTCCGCCGGTCCTGCCAGGGGCGGGGAGTCCGCCCGACGATGGTTGTATGCCCGCACCACGGAAAGCGGTCCAGCTCCCGGAGGGCGGTGACCAGGCCGGCCCGGAGCGGGTTCAGGTGGATGTAGCGCACGAGTTCCCGGAAGTAGGCGTCCTCCTCGCAGACGATGGACTTGTAGCGGTTCTGGAAGAGGTGACCGACGCGCTTGTGGCGCAGGTTGAAGGTAATCGCGTAGCCCGTGAGGAGGCGACGCATGAATCTTGATAGCCCCGCGGGTCCACTCCGGAGCAGGAGGTGCGCGTGATTGGGGAGGAGCGCCCAGGCGTAGACCCTCGTGCCGGTCGCTTGGGCCAGCTCCCCGAGCCGCGTGACGAAGGCCGCGCGGTCGGTATCGTCGCGGGCGATCGCGCCGCGCTCCAGACCGCGGACGATGACATGGTGCAGCGTCCCGGGCGCATCCAGGCGGGCCTGACGGGGCATGACTTCGACCTCCCCTGCGAGTGTGGATTCCGGAAAGGGTAACAGAGAAAGTCAACTTAGGAAACAACGTCCCCTCACTTCTCGTTCGGCACCTGCCTCCTCGACCTCTTGAGTACCAATGGACCCCGTGGGCATGCCGATCTTGCAAGAAAAGCGTGGCATCGGCTCCCTGTTCGATAGACAGGGATTGTACCTACGCCTCGCTGATCGGCGCAAGTGAACTATCGGGAGGGCGCAGGAAACGATTCCCTCCTCCAGATCCATAAGTGAATCGCGGAAACCTTCAACCGCCGAAGGTGTGGCAGGGGATTTTGCGTGTCGCCCGTCTGAGCCGATTTGAGCCATTTACCTGTCCCTCATCGAGCGCTGTTGTGTCAATTTAGACCTTCGTCGAAGCCTGGGGGGCTGTTCCATGTGTAGATATCTCGCTCCGAGGCCAAGTTCTCCTCGGTTTCGCGTCTGGGGAAAGTCTCATTCCAGCCACCGACTCAGCGTTGGATCAGCTTGAGCAATCGCTTCACTTGGTCCGCAATCGACAGACTCCGGTGATTGTAGCGCCAAACGTACTCGGCGAGGTAGAGAGGGAGACGATCCAGACGGATGCCCCCTTTGCTGGCCAGCCGACCCTTCAGGTAGGCCCAGAAGCCCTCCAGTGGGCTGAGGCGGCCGCCCCGGCCACCGCGAACCCCTTGTCTGGGGCTTACCAGCCGGTGGATGTGACCCCCGGCTGCGATCCCGGTGTACGTGTGGCGTCCCTCCGAGTTAACAACCGTTCCGCGCACGAGGTTCTTCTTCAGGAAAGGGAGCAGGGTTTTCGCTTCCAGGCTGGGAATCACCTCCGCCCGGACCTGTCCCTCCCGCCACATGATCCGAAAGACGGCCTGCTTGGTCGTTCCCCGCCCGAGCGTTCTTCCTTGCGCACGCCGTGCCGCGGACCTGTTCTTCCGCAGGCGGTCCAAGAGGGTCTCGTCCAGCTCGATCGCCCCCGAGAACGCGGGCGGCACATCCCTGGCCATGGCCTGGCGCACCAGGCGCAGGGCGCGCAACACCCGCTTGTGCTCCAATCGGGTCTCCCGGGCAATCACGACGGTACTCTGCTCCAAGAGGAACCACCGCAACAGCCGGCGCCACTGCGCGCGTGTTAACCGGAGCGGCAGCGCCCTGGGCCTCCACTCGTAGCGGCAGGCGGCGCAGCGACGTTTGCCTCGCCGCACCTTCCAGCTT
>JACQOS010000132.1 GCA_016202425.1 Chloroflexota bacterium | reverse complement strand
GGTACAGGGGGTGAGGGTTTCCCGAATAGCCTCTAGGGTGACGGGGAAACCCTTATGCTCGCCAATACCTGCAAAGCTAGGTAGCGTGGCCTCGCAAAGCTCTTTGGTATGCCGCGCTTACGGAACCTCAGGGCGTCCAATACCTGCACTACTTTTGGACGTGGTAGCAGGGATTGGGTGGGGGTGAGGTGGCTTGACCTCGGCAATCCCTGCAAAGAGCGCAGGTATTGGACGGATTGAACCCTCTCTGAAGCGGCCAAGCCCTTCGTTGGATGCGTGTTTAATCATGCACGGCGGGGGCTGCGGCGTTGCGACCAAAGGAGAAGAAGCAACAAAACGCTCGCCAGAATCCCCAGTCCCCAGATGGTGAGGCCAGGAACAGGTGTAGGGGTGGGCGTGGGCGTGGGCGTGGGCGGAAGTGCCAGGCGCGAACCCCAGTCGGGATGCGTGTCTTCAGCGGCATTGGCGGTCAGGGGGGTCTGACCAGTGCCGTCGGCGTTCATCACGTAGATCTCACCATTGCCGTCCCGGTGGGAGGTGAAGACAATCCTTGTGCCGTCCGGGGACCAGGCCGGCTCCAGGTCATTGGCGGTGTTCTGGGTGAGGCGGGTCTGGCCAGTGCCGTTGGCGCTCATGACGTAGACCTCCCAGTTGCCGTCCCGGTTGGAGTTGAAGGCTATGTTGTTGCCGTCGGGGGACCAGGCCGACTCCAGGTCATTGGCGGTGTTCTGGGTGAGGCGGACCACGCCCGTGCCGTCGGCATTCATGACGTATATCTCGGCGTCACCGTCCCGGTGGGAGGAGAAGGCGATCAGCGTGCCGTCCGGGGACCAAGCAGGCGCCCAGTTCGTGGCACCGTTATTTGTGAGGTTGGTCTGGCCCGTGCCGTCGGCGTTCATGACGTATATCTCGGCGTTGCCGGCCGGGTAGGCGTAGAAGGCGATCCGCGTGCCGTCCGGGGACCAGGCAGGAAAGTAGTCGTCCGCGCTGGTTTGGGTCAGGTTGTTCTGGCCTGTGCCGTCGCTGTTCATGACGTAGACCTCGTAGTTGCCGTCCCGGTTGGAGGTGAAGGCAATCCTTGTGCCGTCGGGGGACCAGGCAGGCCAGAAGTCGTCGGCGCTGGTCTGGGTCAGGTTGGTCTGGCCCGTGCCGTCGCCGTTCATCACGTAAATCTCCATGTTTCCGTCACGGGTGGAAGTGAACACGATTTTCTCCTGGGGAGTTTGACCAGCAACTGGGAGATCCCCGAGTGCGAGGTTAACGGCAATCGCCAAGCCCAAACTAATGCCAAGGAAAGCGAGTAGCATGACCTGTCTGGTGCCAAGAAGTGAAGCCGTGATGCGTCGCATGTTGTCTCCTTTCAAACCGCCCGTTCCTCGTCAGGGCTGTGACCTGAGCCGAGTTCAGGATTGGCGTCAAATCGGCCTGATTGTACAGCGAGAGACCAGATGACCACAATTTCATCCTCGGCCAGGACTCGACCCTCACTTTCTTAAGCGTGATATTGGGGGGCCCCCAGTCTCGCTTAAGGCTTGAAGGCGGACTTTCAGCTTTCCAAGACGTGCACGGAAGCGAGGAACAACGTCACAGATTCGACCAGTATGCCCCGCCTAGCCAACCATGAGCGGGACAAACGTCTTGCTCTCTGCTGGGGTAGCCTCCTAGAGAAGTCGTGAGGCATGAAGGAGGAGGGCAGCCGAGGCGCGGAGCATGGGCCGAGGGGGCCTAGGGATCACGAACTCCATCTGTCCCATCGCCTTGGCCTGGTACTGCTCCTGGGCCTTGGCCAGCGCGGTCATCCATTCAGGGTGCGCCAGTCCTGCCGGGAAGGCGAGCAGGTAGAGGAGGGCGCGCGCCTTCAGCTTACCGACCCACTCAAAGGCTTCCCGGAGGCGGGTGTCCAGCAGCAGGCTCAGGGGCTCGTCGGGGCTGGTGAGGGCAGGCACGATGGCGAGCTGGTGCACCTCCTCGCCAATGGCCAGCTCCAGGTCGGGATTGAACTTGGCCTCGCCCTGCACTTTCCCCCGAACGTGGGTGATCCGGAAGGCCCGGGAGACCGAGGGGCCGCTGAGGGCAGAGAAGGCCTCCGCAGGAAGCCATCCCTCCGCGCGCACATTGCCGTCCATGAAGGCGCTGAAATGGTCGGGGCGGTCCCCGAAATAGGTAGTGAGCCGAGAAAGGATGTACTCCGCCACCTGAAGAACGGGGCTGGCGGGGGCCTGGGTCGTCATCATACACCTCCTGGCGCAGCACTGGCGCCGGTCTAGAGCTCCATCTCCTTCAGATCGGGTGCCAAAAGCAGCCTGGGCTCGGTGATCTTCTGGACCGCCTCGGTTGTCCAGCCCGGCGCCACCTCCTTGAGCAGGAGTCCCCGGGGTGTCACCTCCAGGACGGCCACGTCCGTGACGACGAGGCTGACGCACGCGCGGCCAGTGAGGGGGTAGGTGCACTCCCGGACGACCTTGGGGCGGCCGTGGGGGTCGGTGTGCTCCATGGCGACGATGATGCGCCTGGCCCCGGCGGCCAGGTCCATGGCACCGCCGATGTTGCCGATACCTCGCTCGGGCAGCATCCAGTTGGCCAGGTCCCCCGTCTGGGAGACCTGGAGGGCCCCCAGGACCGCCACGTCGACGTGGCCTCCGCGGATCATGGCGAAGGCCTGGGCCGAGTCGAAGAAGGCCATCCCTGGGACCGGCAGGAGGAACTGGCCTCCCGCGTTGATGAGGTCAACGTCCAGCTCTTCCTCCCGCTGGGCGAGGGGCCCGTAGTTCAGGACGCCGTTCTCCGCCTGGTAGACGACGGTCCGCCCCTCCGGGACGAACTGGGAGACCAGGGTGGGGATGCCGATGCCCAGGTTCACGTAGGCGCCGTCGGGCAGCTCCCTGGCCACGCGCATGGCGATGGCCTCTCGGTCCAGGCGGGGAGCGATCATCGCTTGACGATCCGCTTCACGTAGATACCCGGCGTCACGATGGCCTCCGGGTCCAGCTCGCCGGGCTCCACGATCTCGTCCACCTCGGCAATGGTGATGCGGGCCGCCGTGGCCATGACGGCGTTGAAGTTGCGGGAGGTGCCCCGGTACACCAGGTTGCCCAGGCGGTCGGCCTTGAGGGCGCGGAGGAAGGCGTAGTCGGCCTTCAAGGCGTGCTCCAGCACGTACCCGCGCCCGTCGAAGACCCTGGTCTCTTTGCCCCGGGCGACGGACGTGCCGACCCCGGTGGGGGTGTAGAAGGCGGGGATGCCGGCACCGCCCGCCCGGATGCGCTCGGCCAGGGTCCCCTGGGGCACCAGCTCCAACTCCGCCCTGCCTTCGCGGTACGCCAGCTCGAAGGCGGTGGGCCGGGACGGCGATGGGCTCACCGGGAAGGAGGCGATGACCTTCCTTACCTGGCCGCTCTCGACGAGGATGCCGTGGTTGATGGCTGGCTCCTTGCCCGTGGCCCCGAAGCCCGGCAGCCCGGCGGTGTTGCTGATGATGGTGAGGTTTTTGGCCCCCTGGGTGCGGAGCGCCAAGATGAGCTGCTGGGGCATGCCGCCCGGCCCGCCGAAGCCGTCCATCATGATGACGGCGCCATCGGGCACGTCGGCGACGGCTTCGGCGAAGGAGGAGACGACCTTATTCAACGGCATGGCGTTGCAGGAGCAGCAAGGACCCTGTGAATTCTAGCAGATGGGGCCCGAGCCCAGAGAGTAGAACCTGTCTCAAAACTCCTTTCTGGGGTAGTCCAGAGGGGGTTTGCCCCTCTGGGGGAGTCCAGAGG
>JACQOS010000137.1 GCA_016202425.1 Chloroflexota bacterium | reverse complement strand
GGGCCTTTCAGTTATCCATAAGAGCAGTTCCTGGCTCCTGCACCCCCATCCTAACCTTCCCCCGCGAGCGGGGGAAGGGATTTCTCTCCCCCGTTGCACGGGGGAGAGTCAGAGAGGGGTGAAGCCGACAATTGAAAGGCCCTGCGAAGGCGGCTGCCGACTATTGACCGGCGGAGGCAGGCGGGGATAAACTCTTAGTTCACACAGGAGGCATCTTTTGGCGAAACCAGCTATTTTCGCTATTGATGACGAGCAGGTGGTGTTGAACGCCGTCGAACGAGACCTGCGCCAGAAGTACGGCAGGGACTACCGTATCCTGAAAGCGGACTCGGGGCTGGCAGCGTTGGACGCGCTGAAGCAGCTCCAGCAACGCAATGAGCCGGTGGCCGTTCTGGTGGTGGACCAGCGGATGCCGCAGATGACCGGCGTCCAGTTCCTGGAGCAGGTGCGCGCCATCTACCCCGAGGCGAGGAAGGTGTTGCTGACCGCCTACGCCGACACGGAAGCGGCCATCAACTCCATCAACCGGGTGGGGCTGGACTACTACCTGATGAAGCCATGGGACCCACCCCAGGAGCACCTGTACCCGGTCATCGACGACCTGCTGGAGGAATGGAGGGCCAACGTCCGCATTCCCTTCGAAGGCATTCGCGTGGCGGGTACCCTGTGGTCTCCCCGAGCGCACGAGGTCAAGGACTTCCTGGCGCGTCACCTCATTCCCTACCAATGGCTCGACGTAGACGGCGACACAAGAACCCTGGCGCTGGTGCAGGAGCACGCCCAGGGCAAGCTCCGGCTCCCCGTTGTCCTGTTCCCCGATGGGACTGTCCTGGTCGAGCCCTCGGTACGGGATGTGGCGGAAAAGGTGGGCATGCGGACGCGCGCCGCGCAGCCCTTCTACGACCTCATCATCATTGGGGCAGGCCCGGCGGGCCTGGCGGCGGCGGTGTACGGGGCCTCCGAGGGTTCCCGCTGCCTGGTGATCGAGCGGCATGCCCCCGGTGGCCAGGCGGGGAACAGCCCCAAGATCGAGAACTACCTGGGCTTCCCCGCCGGGCTCTCGGGCATGGACCTGGCGCTGCGGGCGACGGCGCAGGCGAAGCGGTTCGGTGCGGAGATCCTCTCCGCCCAGGAGGCCGTCGGGGTGCGCGCCCAGGACCCGTATCGCATCGTCACCCTGTCGGACGGCTCGGAGATCTCCTGCTATGCGGTGCTGCTGTCCACGGGGGCGGCCTTCCATCGGCTGGAGGTCCCGGGCGTGGCCGAGCTGACGGGTGCGGGGGTGTACTACGGAGCGGCCTACACCGAGGCGATGTACTACAAGGACGAGCCTGTGTTCGTGGTGGGAGGCGCCAACTCTGCCGGGCAGGGGGCCATGTTTCTCAGCCGCTTCGCCAGCCAGGTCACCATGCTCATTCGGGGGCCGGAGCAACATTCCTCCCAGTACCTGGTGGATGCTCTGGCCCACAACGAGAAGGTCGTGCGCCTGCTGAACACCGAGGCGGTGGAAGTGCATGGCCGGCCCGGCAAGCTCGACGAGGTGATGGTCCGGAACAACGCCACGGGCGAAGTGCGGACCCTGCCTGCCGCTGCCATGTTCATCTTCATCGGCGCCAGGCCGCAGAGCGACCTGGTCAAGGGCCTGGTGCTGTGCAATGAGCGGGGGTTCGTCCTTACGGGGTCCGACCTGCTCCAGAATGGGAAGCGACCGAAAGGGTGGCCGCTGGACCGCGACCCGTTCATGCTGGAAACCAGCGTGCCCGGCATCTTCGCTGCGGGGGATGTTCGCCTGGGCACCAACCACCGGGTAGCCTCAGCGACGGGCGAAGGCGGTATCGTCATCGCGGCCTTCCAGCAGTACCTGAAAACGCTATGAGCCTCGAGGCACTGAGTCGCTCGCCTCTCCTTGCGGGCCTATCGAAGGAGCACACCGATTGGCTCATGGGGCAAGCTGAACCTGTGGTGCTGGAGGCCGGGGCGCTGCTGATGGAAGAGGGCAGCCCCGGCGACGCCCTCTACATCGTGCTGGAAGGGGAGTTCGAGGTCAGCAAGCGCGCCGACAGGCAAGACGTGGTGATCGCTGTGAGAGGACCGGGCGAGGTGCTGGGCGAAATGTCGCTGCTGCAACGGGCGCCCCGGTCGGCCTCGGTGCGTGCCCTGCGCCAGGGCCGGCTGCTGAAGGTCAGCCAGGCTGCGTTCGAGGAGCTGCTGGCGTCCGATTCCTCGGCGACGCTGGCTATCCTGCACACCGTCGTCGAGCGGCTCCAGAACACGGAAGGCATGCTGCGGCAGCACGCCAAGATGGCCATGCTGGGCACCCTGGCGGCGGGCCTTGCTCACGAGCTCAACAACCCGGCCGCTGCGGTGCGGCGGAGCACTGCCCAGTTGCGGGAGGCGCTGGCCGATTGGCAACGTCTGAGCACCGAGCTGGACACCCTGACGCGGGACAGCCGCCAGGCGGAGGCGCTGAACACGCTGCGGCAAGAGATGGTCCTTCGCGCCGCCGAGCCGGTACGCCTCTCCACGCTCGCCCGGAGCGACCGGGAGAACGATGTGCAGGAGTGGCTGGAGGAGCGCGGCGTGGACACGGCCTGGGAGCTCGCGCCCATGCTAGTGTCCTTTGGCTGGGACAGGGGCTCCTTGGAGAAGCTCACGACCACGTTGCCCGAGGGTCGGCTGGCCGTGGTCGTCCGATGGCTGGGCATGGGTTCCACGGTTCATGCCCTGCTCGATGAAGTAGGCAAGGGTGCAGAGCGCATCTCGGAGATCGTGAAGGCAGTCAAGTCCTATTCGTATCTTGACCAGGCGCCCATTCAGGAGGTGGATGTCCACGAGGGGCTGGAGAACACGCTCATCATCCTGCGGCACAAGACGAAGTTGGGCGTTCGGGTCACGCGAGATTACGCTCCGGACTTGCCTCGCATCGAGGCCTATGGGAGCGAGCTGAACCAGGTCTGGACGAACATCATTGACAACGCCCTGGACGCCATGCAGGGCCAGGGCGACCTGGTCCTGCGGACCTACGCCAAAGATGGCCACGTGGTCGTCGAGGTCACCGATAGCGGGCCGGGCATTCCGCCCGAAATCCAGGCCAGGATTTTCGAGCCGTTCTTCACCACCAAGCCACCCGGGCAGGGCACCGGCCTGGGCCTCCACATCACGTACAACATCGTGGTGCACAGGCATCGGGGCGAGGTCCAGGTCACCTCCCAGCCTGGGGCCACCTTCTTCCGGGTAACGCTACCCGTTCGCCTGCGGGGAGGTTGACTATGAACGACCAGCGGATCCGGGAGTTGTTAGAGGCGACGCGTACCATTGCCTCTGTGGGGCTTTCGTCGAACCCGGAGAGGCCCAGCTTTGGCGTTGCCTCCTACCTCAAGAAGCAAGGGTACCGCGTTATCCCCGTCAACCCTGGGGTGGAGAGGCTGCTGGGAGAGCAGGCCTACCCGGACCTCCTCTCCGTCCCCGACAAGATCGACGTGGTGCAGGTATTCCGAAGGTCGGAGGACGTGCCGCCCATCGTCCAGCAGGCCATCCAGGTGGGCGCCAGGGCCGTCTGGATGCAAGAGGGGATCACTAACGAGGCGGCGGCGCGGGAGGCCAGGGCCGCAGGGCTCCAGGTGGTCATGGACCGGTGCATGAGGGAGGAGCACCGCCGGCTGCTGGGGGCGCGTCCTTTGGGAGTTGAGGGCCGCGATCCATGAAGTGCCCGGTTTGCTCTTTCGAGAATGCCCCTGGCGCCAGATTCTGCGAGGAGTGCGGCCGCCGGCTGGACCGCCTCTGCCCCAGTTGCGGCCAGCCTGCTTCTCCGCAGGCCAAGTTCTGCCGGGAGTGCGGATACAGCCTAGCCGCTGGGGACGCTCCGGCTCCGTCTGCTCGTCTGGCCGATATTCAGCAGGCGGCGCCTGCGGCCCTTCAGACGAAAATCCTCTCAGCCGGTAGGCAGATCGAAGGGGAACGCAAGCTGGTGACCGTCCTCTTCGCCGACATCGTGGGCTCTACAGCCTTTGCCGAAAAGATGGACCCCGAGGAGTGGCGCGAGGTAGTCACCGGCGTCCACCAGCACGTGAGCGAAGCCATCTACCGCTACGAGGGCACCATCGCTCAGCTCCTGGGCGACGGCGTCCTGGCGTTCTTTGGGGCGCCGCTGGCCCACGAAGACGATGCGGAACGAGCGGTCTGTGCGGCGCTGGATATTCAGGCGGCCATGGGCTCATACGGCCGAGAGCTGGCTGGGAGGAAGAGCGTCGGGCATCTCCAGATGCGCGTCGGCGTGAACTCCGGCCTGGTGGTCGTCGGCTCTATCGGCAACGACCTGCACATGGAGTACCTGGCCATCGGCGACACGGTGAACCTGGCCGCCCGCCTCCAGACGGCGGCGGAACCCGGCGCGGTCCTCATCTCGGCGAGCACGGCCCGGCAGGTCAAGCACGCCTACGAGTTGGAGTCGCGCGGTCCTCTGGAGTTGAAAGGGAAGGCTGAGCCTGTGCCTGCCTTTCAGGTGGTGGGCCGCAAGGCGGTCCCCGAACAGGCGCGGGGGATCGAAGGGCTGCGAGCGCCCCTCATTGGCCGCGACCGGGAGATGGGCCTTCTGCGGGGGGCCATTGCCGACCTTGTGAAGGGACGAGGCCAGGTCCTCTCTATCATGGGTGAGGCGGGCCTGGGCAAGTCCCGGCTCATTGCCGAGGTGCACCATGCCCTGGTCGCCGAGGGCATGTTGCCTGGACCCCGCGAAGGAGCAGAGGTCGCTACCTCGGATCGAACACCGCTGTGCTGGTTCGAGGGACGCTGCCTCTCGTACCAGTCGTCGACCCCGTACGCTCCCTTTATCGCCCTGCTGAACAGTTGCCTTGGGGTGCACGGCGGGGACCCGGACGCGGAGAAATGCAACAAGGTCACGTCTCAGGTTGCCCGGGTATTCCCAGAAGGGGTCATGGAGACCGTCCCCTTCATCGCCACGATGCTGGGGATTCAGCTTGAGGGCGAGGAGTGGGAACGGGTAAGGTACCTGGAGCCCCCTCAGGTGCGGGAGCGGGTTTTCCGAGCGGTGCCGCAGTACCTGGAGCGTGTGGCGGCAGCGAAGCCTCTGGTCCTGGTGTTCGAGGACCTCCACTGGGCCGACTCCATCTCTCTGGACCTGCTCCAGCAGTTGATGCCCTTGACGGACCGCGTTCCCCTGATGCTCATCGGCGTCTTCCGCCCCTGGCGCCAGGAGCCTTCCTGGGGCTTTCATGAAGCGGCTGCCCGGGACTACCCCCACCGCTACACCTCGCTTCTCCTGGAGCCCCTCACCGAGAGCGACGCGCGGACCCTGGTGGCGAACCTTTTGCACATCGAAGACCTGCCGGAAAAGGTGCGGGAGCTGATTCTCACCAAGACGGAAGGAAACCCCTTCTTCGTCGAGGAGGTGATCCGCTCCCTCCTGGATGCCCGGTTGGTCGTGCGGGAGAACTCTCACTGGCGGGCGACCAAGGAGATCGAGACCATCGCCGTGCCCAACACCCTTGCGGGTGTCATCCAGTCCCGTCTGGACAGGCTGGACGGGGCATCCAAGCAGGCGGTGCAGGCGGCCTCCGTGATTGGCCGCGAGTTCTCGCTGGAGGCCCTGGAGGCCGTCTCGGAGCGAAGAGAATCGCTGGAGGAGGCGCTGGCAGAGCTGCAACGGCGGGAGCTGGTCCGGGAGAAGAGCCGCCTTCCCCGGCGCGTGTACATGTTCAAGCACGTTCTCACGCAGGAGGAGGCGTATGCCTCCCTGCTGCTCAGCACCCGGCGGCAGCTCCACCGCAGGCAGGGAGAATACCTGGCGCGAACAACTCCGGCCAGCGCCGCCGAAACCGCGCGGCATTTTCTGGAGGCGCGGGAGGAGGCGCGGGCCCTGCCCCACCTCGTCCGGGCGGGCGAGGGCGCCGCCTTCGCCTGTTCTCTGAAGGAGGCCCTCACCTTCTTCGGCAAGGCGGTGGATATCCTGGAATCGGTGCGGGAGGTGTCGCTGGCCCGCCGCGCCTATGAAGGGCTGGGAAGTGTCCTGGCCCTATCCTTCGACATTGCCGGCGCCGTGGAATGCTTTCACAAGATGATTCACGTGGCGGAGACCTATGATAATGCCCCCATGAAGGTCTCGGCGCTCAACAAGCTGGCCCGCATCACGGCTCTGATGAAGGGGCAGTTCCCTGAGGCGGAGGTGCACCTGCGAGAGGCAGAACGCCTGGCCCTGCTCTCCGAGGACCTTCCAGGGCTGACGGAGCTGCACATGAGCTACTGCGCCGTTCGGACCATATCGGGCGATATCGACGGTGCCCTGGACCACCAGAAGAGGGCGCTCCAGATCGGGAACGACAAGGTGATGACGGAGCTGCGGCTGTTTGGCATGAGCCATTGTGCTAACAGCCTGACGTTCATGACTCGCTTCGATGAAGCATGGCACCAGGCCAAGGACGCCCTGGCGGCGGCAGAAAAAGCGGGCGACCGGCGCTACGTGGCCCAGGTGCTGTCTTCGCCTATCCCCTGGTACCACTTGCGCCTGGGACAGCTGGAGGCCGCGCGAAAAGATGCCCAGCGGGGAACCGACCTGGCAGGACAGATTGGGGCGGAGGATACCGAGGGAATGGGCGCATACCTCCTGGGGAATATAGCGCGGCTTCAGGGCAGGTATGAGGAGGCCATGGCCTTGCAGCGGCGCGCCATCAGGGCTGGCCAGGCCTCGGGGATGGTCTTTGTCACCGCGGGGGCACTCTGCTCCCTGGGCTCTTTGTCCCTGGAGATCGGTGAGAAGCACCAGGACCAGGCTGGGGAGCTTCACTCTCAATCCCTCAAGCTGATGGAGCACATCTTCGGCCTCGTGCTGGCAGCACAGAGCTGGACCGATATGGGCTTCTGGGCCCTGTCGCGGGGCCAGGTAAACAGGTCCCGGGAGCTGTTCCAGAAGGCGTTGACCGAAAGATCGACGGTGAGGTACCTGGTCCGGCCAGCGGCCCTCGTTGGGATGGCCCTGGCGACATTGGTGGGAGGAGACATTGACGAGGCCGCCCGTCTGGCGGCAGAGGCCCGGGCGTTCGCCGAGGAGCGGACCATGCGCCTCTACTACCCGCTCATCGCCAGGGGGGAGGGCCGCGTCGCGGAAGCCAAAGGTGATACCGAGAAGGCGCTGGAGCGCTACGCCGAGGCGGAAGGCCTCGCCCTGGAGATGGGCATGCGTCCCATGGTGTGGCAGGCCCAGGCCGAAGCGGCTCGCTCGCTGGCTGCCACGGGCCGCCAAGAGGAGGCGGTGGCGATGCGGCGAAAGGCTCAGGCCATGATCGAGGAGATTGCGGCGCTGCTTCAGGACCCCGCACTGCGGGCGCACTACGTCGAGAGCGCCACCAACAAGCTGGCATAGGGTTCATTGCCAGCATGGCGTCTGGCGCGGGCGCACTAGTGCTTGTCCCAGAAATAGCAAGCGATTGCCACAGCTTCGGCCCAACTTTGTGAATATGGTGGCATTCTTGCAGGACTGAGCACTAGTATCTAATGACATGAATCCGCGTAAACATGTCATACTTCAAGTCCCGCTCATCCTGAGCACCGTCGAAGGACATGAGCGGGACTTTTCCTCCGCTCGT
>JACQOS010000131.1 GCA_016202425.1 Chloroflexota bacterium | reverse complement strand
TGGGGGTGTCCCCCAGATATAATTCCTACCCCCTTCCTGGCCAGGAAGGGGGACAGGGGGATGGTCGTCCCGACCAGTCGGGATTCAACACCCTGTTAGGGGAAGCAGGGGGCCGCGGCCTCCCCTCACTCCCCGTGCCCTGCCCTTTGGGTTAGTCCCAGGTCCAAGTCGTCGGAAAGGAGGGACGGATGTGGTTGATCTCACCCTGGAGATGGCTGAGAAGGCCCTGAAGGGAGCCCAGGCCAAGGCCCGGGAGCTGGGTGCGCCCATGGCCGTGGCGGTGATAGACGAGGGAGGCAACCTTGTCTTGCTGGCCAAGCAGGACGGCGCTGGGTTCTTGACCCCCGACATAGCCCGGGCTAAGGCGTTCGCTGCCGCTGCGTTTCGGAGACCTACCAAGGTCATGGCCGAGAACTACCAGAGCAACCCCCTCTTCTGGAGCTCCCTGGCTGCGGTGCAGCCCGGCCGCCTGCTCCCGGGCACCGGCGCCGTGCCCATCCTGCGGGGCGGTCGCATCATCGGCGCCATCGGATGCAGCGGTGGCACCGGCGAGCAGGACCATGTCTGCGCCGAGGCGGGCGCCGTCGCCATGGGTGGCTAGGGCCGCGCGTCCCCGAAATGCTGCCTGGCCCGGCCCGCGGCGTTGCCAGCCATCCGGCCCTCGGGTATCATGGCGGGACGCGCCGGGGCGTGGGAGGGGTGGCCGAGCGGTTGATGGCGGCGGTCTTGAAAACCTTGGCCCTCCATGTTGTTCTATGCCACCAGATACGTTTGTAGAACACGCCGTCCAGCCCCCAGGCCCGCCGTTTGTATCTGTGGTGCTAGGACGTGCGTTCTGGTGCTGCAAAGTCCGTTGACAAACGGTTGACAAAAACCCCCGTTCGGCCAGATAGGAACCGCCGGCGTGCTATACTCCCTCCGTGAGTTGTCCACTCTGTGGTGGCCTGGTGGTGGTGGACCAGACAGAACGGCGGCTCCAGGAGAGCTTCTGTCTTGCCTGCGGTGCCCGCACCTACGCGGATCGCCCCAGGGCCAGGGCCACGGTGAAGCCAGCCCTGCGACTTCCCGACGTGTTCCCCGCCTACCAGACCTGGCGGCAACACCGGGAGACCTGGCCGACGTGGGTGGCCTTCAAGCGACACCTGGACCAGGCGGGATACCAGCTCGCCAGGGCCGAGAATAGCCTGGGGCTCCCTGGGCCGCTGCTGGCCTTGAAGGGCTAAGGGCTCCGCCGGCGGCCCCGTCTCGGCAGCGGCTCCGGGACGAAGGCTTCCTCTGGGCCTTCCATGATCCCGACGGCCAGCGCCCACCGACCCCAGAGACGGCCGCGGTCGGTGAGACCATAGACCCGCGCGGTGTGGGTTGCCAGCAGTACAGGCCCCGTCGCCACGACGTACCCCCCACGTTGGAGCCGTTGAAGGCATCCCACGACCCTGCCACGGGTCAGGCCAGTCACCAGAACGATGTCCGCCAGGCAGAGCGAAGCCCCATACCCTAGCGTAGCCACGATCCGGGCCTTCGTTGCGTCCCTGGGGGCACCGGCTCTGGCCCGGTAGCAGGGCGCATAACGACGTGCCCGCCAGTGGTGGCGGCGCGGAGCGAGGTGCGGAGGGAGTCCGCCTGGGTGATGACGAGAAAGAGACCGGCCATGGCGAATACGAGACCGACCAATGCCGCATATCGCATGGCACAAGGATAGGCCAATACGAAATAGCTTGTCAAAGGGACGGGGCTCCGAGTATTGCGGCGATGTAGGGGAGCTTGTCAAAGGGACTGCATGCAGGCTATTCCCGCGCCATGTGCTATGAACGATAACGATGGGTAGTCAGGTGATGGCACCTCGACAAACGGGTTTACCTGTCGGGTCCGCCCTCTCTCACGCCTTCGCTAACGCCGCAGGCGTCGAACAAGCTGCCTAGCAAGTTTCCCCACGCAAGGGGGGCAGGACACCGCGAGAGGACCTGGTGACCAGGGCCAAGGGGCTGATCAGCAGCGGCCATAGCTACGGGAAGGCTGCACAGGTCATGGGCCTACCACGGTCAACGGTCTGGGACCTGGTCAACAGGGGATAGACACTCACCGTCAACCCCTGCGAGGTCGCGCACCTCGCTATCGTCCGAGGCTGCGCCTGCCGCGCCTCTCTAGCCGCTCCCCAACCCCCTTCCCTTGCGTCCTGGCCGCTTTCGTGTGTCGTCGTCCAGGGAAAATGTCAGGGTTTGCTGTTCAGCGAATTTGTCAGTAAGGCTCCTGTCACTTCCAGCCCGAAACCCCGGCGAAAGTCATAAGAGACCCCCTCTGGATACCCGCCAGCTTGCTGGCGGGAGGAAAGCGGGGCGCGCCGTTAGGCGCGGCCTCAGCGTTTGCG
>JACQOS010000152.1 GCA_016202425.1 Chloroflexota bacterium | reverse complement strand
GTCATGCCCACGTGAGCGAAACGGCGGAAAAGGCATTGCGCCTTGCCTCGGGAATAGAGCCGGATGATTGGATAGTTAAACCCGTCTGCCGACCAGTCCACCAGCTTCTGGCGGCTGAGGTAGAGCAGGTCGCCCCAGATCAGCCCGGTGAAGGCCAGCGTCTTGAGGTAGTAGTGGAACGAAGTCCGGTGGTACAACATCACCAGGGCCTCACCACCCGGGCGGAGCACCCGGTAGATCTCATTGACAGCCCGCTGAATCTCCGGCACCAGGAACAGCACTCCACAGGAGTAGACGTGGTCGAAGGTGCCATCCGCGAAGGGGAGCCTCTCCGCGTCTGCTCGGACCAACTGGGAGATCAGTCCTTCCCGCTGCAAGCGGGCGGCCGTCACCTCCAGGTGAAATGGTGTCAAGTCCACACCGGTGAGGCGCGCTCCCGCCCGAGCGAAGCCGACGTGGTCCACCCCCATGCCCGTCCCCACTTCCAGTACTCGACGCCCCCCCCAGCGATCGAAGCCGACGAGCGCAGGAAAATAGGGATAGAGACGATACCGGATCGTCTCGGTCTGGCGAAAGAACTCGTCGGACCCCAGGGAAACTTCCGTCCCGAGGACGAACCTTTCCAGCCTGGCCTGTGTCCCGCCATAGAACTCGAGGATCGCCTGCTTGATCGCATCCCCCATGGCCGGCTCCAGGAGTTCGCGCCGATCAGGCGATACCGGAATCATTGGGGTGATACCCCCGGGCCGGCACCGGCGGGGGAAGCGGCGCCGGTCCGGGGAGCAGCGCCCTGAGCGCCCGGACGATCCGCCGGGTCACGGCGTTACGAACCCAGGGGGATCGTCCCAGCAGGTAAGTCGCCTGCTGGAGCGCCCCCTGTGGGTCGTGCCGCCAGTTTGCCCGGATGTAGCTTCGGGCGTTCATGGGGTTGATGATCTCGTTGTTGATCTGGTTGACCAATTGGAACAACCGGTCCCGCGGGATATCACTGAAGATCGGGATATCGTCCCGGGTGCTATTGTCGTGGAACACCGCCCCGATGATCCGCCAGAGATCCGGCGTGTATGTGAGGAGCCCCTTGTCCAAGAACTCTCGGTAGTAGGTACTTCCTGGCAACGGGGCCATGATGTTCAGGCCAGTGGAGAACAGGATATGGTCCCGCAGGAACTGTGCGGTCAACTCGATGTCCGCTTCTGTCTCGCCGGGCAGGCCCACCAGGAAGGCGGAGTTGCACTTCAAGCCCAGCTCTTCCGCCCACCGGGCCGCGTTGTGGTTCTTTTCGACCTTGACGCGCTTGTTCATCAGGTCCAGCATCCGCTGCGAGCCGGTCTCGAAGCCGAAATTGACGTACCGGCAGCCGGCCTCCTTCATCAGCGCCAGCTTGTCCTTCGTGACAGAGTCGGCTGTGATGCTGGCCCCCCACCGCACGCGGCGGTTCAGTTTTTCCGCGATCAGGCGCCGACACAGCTCTTCGGTCCGTGACCAGCGGCTGAGGAACATGATGTCAACGAAGGACAGGGCCTCGATGTCGTAATCGCGCAGGATGCCCTCGAGCTCGGCCCACACGTAATCCACGCTGTGAAACCGGACGCGCGGGAGGATGACCTCGGCCGCACAAAACTTGCAGCGCTTGGGGCACCCACGTGAGGTCATGAGGGTGGCCGCCTTCACGTACCAGCCGGAAAGGACATCCGCCTTCCGCCGCAAGTAGAAGCCAGCGTCGTACAGCCTGCGGGGTGGGGGTGGGAAGTCGTCCAGCTTGTCGTGGAGGGGACGATCCGGGGTGGCTGCGATCTGACCGTCCTTGCGGTAGGTTATCCCCGGGACTACCGGCAGATCCATCCCTGCCGCCAGGTCGGCGAAGGTGAACTCTCCCTCACCTCGCACCACGATATCCACCTCGGCGCACTCGCGGAGCGTAAGCTCTGGCTCGGTGGTCGGGTGGTAACCTCCCACCACAATTCCCGCATTTCTCCCGCCTGGCACCTGACGCAGGACCTTGGCCACGTGGTATGTGTCGTACACCTGAGCCGTGGTCATGGTGATCCCGATCCAGTCCGGCTGCAACGCCTCTGCAGCCTCGCAAGTTTCCCGGTCCACAGACGCCAGGTCCCGGTTGTTCCGGTAGAATCCAGGCACCCGGTCCACGAAGAAGACCTGGTGGCCTTGACTCTCCAGGTACGCGGCGATATAGCCTACCCCCAAGGGCATGCTGCCCACTTGATATCCGCTGAGAGGATTCAGAAACAGGATCTTCATGGAACCCTCCGATATGCCCAAGAACCCAGGTGCTTCACCTCTGGCCGTGCGACCAGCGCACCATCTGCTCTTCTGCTCTTCCCCATCCCCGCCTACAACGGCACCGGGATGCCTTTCCCCCTGTACCCCTGGAGGCGGCGTACCACCTTCTGCCAATCCATCCGACGCGGCACGGTAATCTCCCACAGGCTCGCTCCCGTCTCCCGCCGAAACAACGCAAAGACGCCGATGGCGACGACGGCATATGCCAAGCTCGAGGTCATGGCGGCCGCCGCGAGCCCGAGACGGGGGAGAAGCCACACGTTCAGCCCGACATTGAAGACCAGCCCCAGGAGCCACAGCCCCGGGATGAGGATCGGGAGGCGCTTTGCCGCAAGGTGCATGACCAGGACACTCTCCAGCGCCAAGAGCCAGATTCCTGGGAGCAGGATGACCAGCGGCACCCAAGCCGGGTAGAACGCGGCGCCAAAAATCAGCGGGATGAGCCCGGGGCTGGTGATCCCGGCCAAGAGACATGCCACCGCCATCCCTCCGCCCGCGAGCCGCGCGAACTGGAGGCAGGTTTGGGTCCGCTCGATTGGATCCTGGATGGCGGAGAGTCGCGGAAACAGGAGCGTCCCCAGCGTGGCTGGAGCCATCAGGAGGAGGTCGGCGATCTGGACCGACACCGAGTAGATCCCCGCACCGCCCGTCCCCAGGAAGTGGTTTACCAGGAAGAGATCGGACTTGAGAAGCAGGAAGGCCAGCAGATTGTTCACGAAGAAGATGACCCCGTAGCCCAGGGCCGCGCGGAACGTCAACGCGTCAAACCTCCAGGACAGTACGGCTCGCGCGCCAACAGCGCGCACCGCGAGGACGCATACGGCAACCGCCAGGATGGCCGAAGCCAGGATGAGAGAGGCTACATTCAACGCCCGGAGGCCGAAGAGTCCAAGTACCGCGCCCAGCCCCAGTCCCGTGCGCAGCAGTTCAAGCCCGTTGTACGCCCGGATAGCTTCCATCCCCAACAGCAGGTTCTGGAACAGTTGGGAGCCGAGGAGGAACGGCAGCGACAGGACCGTCACCAGGAGGAGGACTAGGGGGACCCCCGGCAAAAGGTCGGGCCGCCAGGCTGCCCCCGCGAGGACAACTATACCCAGGCCTCCACCCGCCCCCAGGGCGACCCAGGCCGATGTCCCCGCGAGCCGCGACACCTGCTCACCACCGCGGGCGGTGAAGTGGACGTTGGCTGCAGTCAGCCCCAGACTCCCGAACTGGACCATGGTCGCCGCCAGCGTGCCCAAGATAACGACGACCCCCTTGCCCTCCGGTCCCAGGATCCGGGCCGTGACCACGCTCGCCACCGCCGCAGTCAGTAGACCGACGAGACGCGTGCCCAGGGTTCGAAGGAACCCGTCGAACAAGCTCACGGTGTTTGCCTCCTCACCCTTGAGGGGATCCATGTGACCAGCAGGGCTCCGCGGTCCGGTGGGCACCGGGCAGTCCGGCTCCCAGGACCTGGTGACCCGCAGACTGGACGTGTGTGGTGTCGACGTTTTCCCCCTGCATGGCCATACAGGCGCTCGGGGCCGGGTCTGTCAGGCTCCCTTTCCCGGTCGGGCCAGTACGCCGGGCGACCAGGATGCTCGCGACGCCGTCCAGCACAAAGCCGGTCCATCGGGCAAGGACAGTGAGCGAGGTTTGCTGCAAAAGGCCCATGGCTTTCACTACGCAGGGTCACTTCGCGTAGTCATCACTTGGTACATTTCGCGATGAGGTACCAGCCCAGTGTCTCCCGGCTCTCCAGCCGCCGCACGAAGGCTTCCGGCAGACACCGTCCCAGGATGCCAAAATGCGGCCGGTCCAAGTGCGCGCACTCAATTCGCACGTCGCGGAATGCGCGGAGCAGATGCCTGAGTGATCGCCGGGAATACACTTTGACCAACGGACAGGCATCGCTGTGTTGGCGGTGTTCGATTCTGGACAGGGTTCGGCGATACGACTCCCGCAGGAATCGCAGGCGCAGCAGGTACGATTCCAGGAGGACAGAGAAGAGGAAGAAGGCGGAATACCTGTGGTACACGCCGACAATGGCACGGCCGCCGGGTTTGAGAACCCGGTGGATCTCGTCCACGGCCCTTTGGGTGTCGGGAGTGTGATGGATGACGCCAAAGGTATAGACCACATCGAAGGTGCCGTCCGCGAAAAGCAAGGCCTCGGCATCCGCCAGGCGGAGATCTGCCGGCAGGCCGTAGGTGACGAAGCGCTGGCTGGCGATCCGCAAGTGCTCCGGGGACAGATCGACGCCGGAGACGATGCTGCCGGAGGCTGCGAATTGGAAGAGGTCGGTACCCATTCCGAAACCCACTTCGAGGAGCTTCTTGCCAGGGAACTTGGCAAACTCGAGCGTGGTTTTCATCCAGGGGGCGTACTCCTCGTACCTGTTCTTATCCACTCTCTCATAGAACGCTTTGGACCCGATTTCCAGACCCTGGGCACCCGAAAAGCCACACGGGTCGTGTGTCCACTGCTCTATGGCCTCTCGCTTATCATCGTACGCGTACGTGGTAAGCATATCCGATATCCGATCCGGCTGCTGACGGCACCGCGGCGTTGCGACGTTCTTACATCGGAGGTCCCGGCGGCTTTCCCCGGACCTGACCTCGTATCACGAAGCTCAGTTCGGTCACCTCCACCATCTCTTCTGGGGTCATCGGGGCCTCCGCCTGCCCCGTGACGAGCCGGTGGAACGCCTCCAGCTCGGCCCGGTGGCCCTTGTCCTGCAGGCTGGTGCGGAGCCCGGCCCCCTTCCCGCCGTGGATCTCCAGGGACCGGTAGTCGTCCAGC
>JACQOS010000130.1 GCA_016202425.1 Chloroflexota bacterium | reverse complement strand
TGCTAGAAGTGGTTCGGAAATTCGTCTCGGGGGAGTCCAGAGGGGGGCTGTGACCCCCTCTGGCGGGGGTCTGGGGGTGTCCCCCAGATACAATTTCTTCCCCCTTCCTGGCCAGGAAGGGGGCGAGGGGGATAGTGGAAAGGGTTTTTCAGCCCCTGTAGAGGTTTCTGCATAGCCATGCCTCTCATCGTCCAGAAATACGGCGGCACCTCGATAGCTGATGCGGAGCGGATCAAGCACGTGGCTCAGCGCATCGGCGCTGCCCACGACAAGGGAAACCAGGTGGTGGCGGTGGTCTCGGCCATGGGGGACACGACGGACCAGCTCATCGAGCTTGCCCATGAGATCAACCCCGCGCCGGCGCCCCGGGAGATGGACCTTCTGCTGTCCACCGGTGAGCTGGTGTCGTGCACGCTGGTGGCCATGGCACTCCATGGGCTGGGCTACCCGGCCATAGGCCTGAGCGGAGCCCAGGCGGGCGTGCGCACCGACAGCACCCACCGCAAGGCCCGCATTGTGGCGCTGGAGCCCGAGCGGGTCACGCGGGAGCTGGAGCGCGGCAACATCGTGATCGTGGCGGGGTTCCAGGGCGTCACCCCGGACATGGATATCACCACGCTGGGCCGCGGGGCCTCGGACCTCACCGCCGTGGCCCTGGCGGCTGCCTTGAAGGCCGAGAGGTGCGAGATTTACACCGATGTGGAAGGCATCTACACCGCCGATCCCCACCTGGTGCCGGAGGCCCGGAAGCTGAAGGAGATCGGCTATGAGGAGATGCTGGAGCTGGCCAGCTCCGGGGCCAAGATGCAGCCCCGTTCGATTGAGCTGGCGGCCGTTTACCAGGTGCCGGTGCTGGTGACCTCCAGCTTTGCGGAGGTGCCAGGCACCCTTATCCATGGAGGCGTGACGATGGAACTGCGGAACAAGGTGCGGGGCGTCGCTGTGGACCGGAACGTGGCCAAGATCACGGTGCTGGGTGTCCCCGACCGCCCGGGCATCGCCGCCTCCCTCTTCGAGCCCCTGGCGGAGGTGGGGGTCAGCGTGGATACCATCGTCCAGAACGCCAGCGTGGAGCGCGTCACGGACGTGACCTTCACCGTGGCCCGGGGCGACCTGCACCAGGCCCTGAAGGTGGTGGAGCCTGTGGCGAAGGAGATCGGAGCGCGGGGGTGCGAAGCGGCTCAAGGGCTCGCGAAGGTGAGCGTGGTGGGCACGGGGATGCAGAATGCCCCTGGCTATGCTGCCGCCATGTTCCGGGCCCTGTACGAAGCGGGGATCAACATCGAGATGATCACCACGTCGGAGATCCGCATCACCTGCATCGTCGCGGAAGACACAGTGCCCGCGGCCGTGCGGGCGCTGCACAAGGCTTTCCGGCTGGAAGAGGAGTAGCCTTCCCCATCGGAGTCGAAGCGGTCCCCTTGCCAACCTCGACCATCGCCCTGTTCCCTGGCGGAGGCCCAACGCCCACCAGCTCGTCATGAGTGCTCCTTTTGTCACTGTGGTCATCCCCGCCTACAACGAAGAGCGGCGGATCACCTCCACCCTGGAGGAAGTCGTAGGCTACCTGGCGGCGCAGGCATATGCCTGGGACGTGGTGGTGGCCGACGATGGAAGCGCCGACTCCACCGCTTCGCTCGTGCAGCGCTTTGCTCAGGCCCATCCCCAGGTGAACCTCCTGCGGCTGCCGCACCGGGGCAAAGGGGGGGCGGTCCGGGCGGGCATGCTCCACGCCACCGGCCAGTACCGGTTCCTGTGCGACGCCGACCTCTCCATGCCGGTCCAGCAACTGGACCGCTTCCTTCCGCCGCGGCTCACGGGATGCGACGTCGCCGTGGGCTCCCGGGAGGCGCCCGGGGCACGGCGGTTCGACGAGCCAGCGCTCCGCCACCTGCTGGGCCGGGGCTTCAACGGGCTGGTCCGAGCCCTGGCGGTGCGGGACCTTCAGGATACCCAGTGCGGCTTCAAGTGCTTCCGGGCCGAAGCCGCTGAGCGGCTGTTCCCGCTCCAGCGCCTCTTCGGCTTCGGCTTCGATGTCGAGTTGCTGTTCCTGGCCCGCCGGATGGGCATGCGGCTGGTGGAGGTGCCCATCGACTGGTACTATCGCCGGGAGAGCAAGGTGCGCCTGTTCAAGGACAGCCTGGCGATGGCGAGCGATCTTCTGAGAGTCCGCTGGGACGCTTGGCGGGGGAGGTACGGGCGGCTGGAGAGGCTGCCGGGGCCGGAGGAGCCGGGAAGGTCCCCACGAGCGAGCCTGGGCGACGCCGACGACAAGCCATGAAGGTGTGGTGCGGAGGCACCGCCGACTCCTTGAGGGGCGGGCCTCTCCTCCTCCCATCGGGCCCGCCATGAAGACGGTGGTGGTGGTCCCCACGTACAACGAGGCGGCCAACCTGCCCGCCCTGGCCCAGAGGCTCTTTGCTCTGGGTCTCCCGAACATGGACCTCCTGGTGGTGGACGACGCCTCTCCCGATGGGACGGCGGCTGTGGCGGAAGCCCTCAGCCCGTTCTACGGCGGGCACATCCATGTCCTGGCGCGGCCCGGGAAAGAAGGGCTGGGCCCCGCCTACGTCGCCGGGTTTCGATGGGCCCTGGAGGAAAAGGCGGACCTGGTGGTCCAGATGGACGCCGACCTCTCCCATCCTCCGGAGGCGGTCCCGCTTCTCCTGGAAGGTCTGCGGATCTGGGACGTGGTCATCGGGTCGAGGTATGTGCGCGGTGGCGGTGTGGGAGGGCGGTGGCGGTGGGGCCGCCGGCTGCTGAGCCGCCTGGGCGACCGGTATGTGCAAGTTGTTCTGGGCCTTCGGGTGCAGGACACCAAGTCTGGCTTCAAGGGGTTCCGGCGAAGCGTTCTGGAAGCCGTTGCCTTGGATGCCTTCCGGAGCAAAGGGTTCATCTTCCAGGCAGAGATGGCGTACCGGGCCCAACGGCTCAGGTTCCGGGTCCGGGAGGTACCTTTCATCTTCCGGGACCGGAAAGCGGGACAGTCCAAGATGAGCCTCGCCATCATAACGGAAGCGTTGTGGCGCCCCTTCCAGATACGGTGGCTGAGGCCAGGGCAGAAGCAGGCTCCCAAGATGCCCTGAGGAGAAAGCGCGGCAGTTTCCAGGGGCCAGCTTCAGGGGGCAGAGAAGGCCCAGGAATTCCTGGCCAAACAGACGAAAAGGGGATTGCACAAGCCGGCCTCCTGACTTACAATGCCTTTCCCTTGGAGGAAGGTAGGAGCAGATCGATGGCACTCGAACAGGCAGAGGAGCGAGCCAAGATCCGGAGGGAGAAGTCGAAGGCTGCCATAGCGCTCGCCATGGAGAGCCGGTGGGAGGAGGCGGTCGCCGTCAACCGCGCCATCCTGGGGCTATTCCCCGATGACGTGGAGGCGCACAACCGCCTGGGGAAGGCCCTCGTCGAGCTGGGCGACTACAGGCAGGCCCGCCTTGCATTCCACAAGGCCCTGGAACTGGCTCCCAGCAACACGATTGCCCGGAAGAACCTGGAACGTCTTGCCTTGCTAGGGAAAGAGCAGCCCCAAGCCGCCAGAGGAAGGAAGCTCACTCCCCAGGAGTTCCTGGCGGAGAGCGGCAAGACCGGTGTGGTGGTGCTGGAGAGCCCTGCTTCGCCAAGGACGCTGGCGAAGATGGCGCCCGGAGACCCAGTGCTGCTTCGGGTGGCAGGGAACAGGCTGGTGGCGGAGAGCGCGGCGGGAGAGTATTTGGGGGAGATAGGTCCGCGCATCGGCCGGCGCGTTGTCCGGCTCATGGGTGGCGGAAACCGGTACGAGGCCGTGGTGACCCGCGTGGGCGATGGAGAGCTGGCGGTTCTGGTCCGGGAGGTCTACCAGTCGCCCGACCAGCGAGGGATCGTGTCGTTCCCTTCGCGGGGAGTCGAGCCATTCCCTTCGGAGTCCTGGAATGCCCTGGCGGAGTTCGAAGGGGCAGAGGAGGAGGACGAGGAGGTGGAGGTGGAGGCGGCCCCGGAGAGCGGATGGGAAGAGAGCGACGCTGGCCCTGCGCGGGGGTCGAGCTCTCGAGGGCCGGCGCGTTCCCCGGAGGAGCTGGCCAACGGGGAGAGCGAGGAACAGGAGTAGCCCAGCCGGGCACGCACCACCGGTGGCCCGGGCGGGCGCCAGAGACGCGGGGTCCAGGCCAAGTCCTGCGGAGCGGCGGGGTGCCTAGTGTGGTGAATCACATAACCGCTGCAAAATGACATTCTGAGTCCTTCCAGGGAAGGACGAAGCATCTGGTGGCGGGGCTGCCTCCCCACCAGATGCTTCACGGAGTTTACCCTGAGCGAAGCCGAAGGGTTCAGCATGACAACTCAGCGTTGCAGACTAATTGAGCGAATCTCTAACTCAGGACACTAGGCCTTGCGGATCCTCTCCACGAACTGGGCGATGGGGATGGCGGGCAGGGACATGATACGCACGGTTCCCCGGGCCCCGAGCTCCACGGACACCTTGACGATAGTGGCGTTGTCCGGGGCCTCGACGATGTTGACGAAGTCGTAGGGCCCAAGGACGGCGTACTGGCTCACTACCTTGGCGCCCAGAACCTCGATCTCCTTGTTGACCTCCTGTATTCTGCCCGGGCGCTCTTTCAGGGTCCGAAGCCCCTCCTCCGTCAGGGTGCTCAAGAGAATGTAGATGGCCATGGTCCCTCCTTGTCCTCTCGAAGGTAGTGCGTCGGTCCCGCGCTGGGTTATCCGTGGACCCGCCGCCTGGGCGGGGCTGTCCTGCTTTCCTGCTGAAGAAGCGGGCGGATTATACCACAGGCGCCCCGGGCCGACAGGTTGAGGCGCTCAGGACTAACAGGGTGTTGAAAAACCTTTCGACCATCCCCCTTACCCCCTTCCTGGCCAGGAAGGGGGTAAGAATTATATCTGGGGGACACCCCCAGAC
>JACQOS010000128.1 GCA_016202425.1 Chloroflexota bacterium | reverse complement strand
GGGTAAACTAGGCTCACCACGAGCGGTTGATCATAGCGCCCTTTTCGGACAGTAGGTACTAGGGCCCATGGCCCCGGGTGGGGGTCCGCTTCTGGGACTGCGACGTGCGTACGGGGTCCTGGGCAGCCAAGCCACCTTGTTCTGGGAGGGGGATGGAAACGGACACCCGCGTGCCTCTTCTCGGCCCAGACTCGATCTCCAAGCTGCCTCCCAGGAGTTCGGCACGCTCCTGCATGCCCAGCAGGCCCAGCTTCCCCGAGGCGGCAAAATCCCGGGTCCCTGCCGGTAGGAGGAAGCCGAGCCCGTTATCCACCACCTCCAGGCGAGCTGCGTCGGCTTCGAAGGACATCGCCACAGCCACGCGGCGGGCCCTGGCGTGCCGCTCCACGTTGCGCAGCGCCTCCTGGGCGATACGGAAGAGGCCCAACTCCACGTCCCCCGGCAGGCGCCGCTCCTCTCCCTCCACTTTCAGCCGGCCCTTGGCACCGGTCCGCTCTTCCAGGTCCAGGAGAAGTCTACGCACGGATGGCACCAGGCCCAGGTCTTCCAGGATAGAAGGCCGGAGGGTCCCGGCGAAGTCCCGGAGCCCCTGGGCGACCTCCTCGGCGGACCTCCTGGCCTCCCGGAGCTCCCCGATCATCCCGGCGGGCGCCGAGGCGCCAGCGCTTTCGACCGCGTCCAAGCGGCGGCAGAGGAGGACCAACTTCTGGACTATTTCGTCGTGGAGCTCCTGGGCAATCCTCTTCCTTTCCTCCTCCTGGGCGCGCAGCACGTGGGCGGCGTAGGTTCTGAGCCCCGTCTGCCGCTGGTGTTCCTCCGTCACATCGCGGAGCAAGAGCTGGATGGCCGGCTGGCCCTGACTGTCGTTCACCACCGTCGTCGTGGGTTCCACATAGACCTCCGACGCGTCAGCCGGTCTGACGAGGCGATAGGCTGCCCTTCGCCTGTGGTTCCGGGAGGGGGAGACGAACTCTTCCAGGTCCTCTGCCGCCAGGAGGTCTACGGCGGGAAGACCTTTGAGGCTGGGAAGCTCCTTCCCGAAGAGTACCCCGGCTGCGGGGTTGGCCTCCACGACGCGGCCACTGCCGTCCAGGAGCAGGATGGCCAGGGGTGTGGATTCGAAGAGGCTCCGGTACTTCGTCTCCGAGGCCCTCAGGGCGGTCCCCGCGGCTTCTGCCAGGTGCCGCGCGCGGGACTCTCGGTCCACGCGCTGGCCCACGAAAAAGGCGATGGCATCTACGATGCCAATCTGGAAGAACTCGCGGACGCGCTCCATGCCGCCGTGAAAAACGACGACGTTGGGCATGGTGAGCACCGTGCACCAGAGGGCGGTGGCGATGGAGCCGGCAAACCCGAAGTTGAGGGCCGCGTACACCACAGGGACGTAGAACAAGGAGACCGTGACGAAGGAGGCCAGGGCGACCCGGGGCTCCGACCCCAGATAGGGCGCATGCCCAAGCAACTTCAACAACTCGGCGGCGAGATGCGTTCCCGCGATGAGCAAGACGAGGCCCTGGACCGCCCAGAAGCGTCGGTCTTGGAACCTGGGCCGGTAGGGGTACAGCCGGTTCTTCCACCTCGCCAGCCAGTCCTCGATGGTCGGCCTGGCATGGACGGTGAAGGTGGCTCTTCCGTCCCCCTCTGCCCCCGTCACGCGTCGTCCTCCTCTCCCAGGGTTACCCACTGGTGGGAAGCCGCGTAGAGCACGGCCTCGATCCTGGAAGAGACCCCCAGCTTGCCCAGGATGCTGTTGAGGTGGCCCTCCACGGTGCGCACGCTGATGCCCAGATTCTCGGCGATAGCCCGGTTCCTGAGGCCCTTGGCCGCCAGCTCCAGCACCTCGCGCTCCCGTGGGCTGAGAGGTTCAGCGGCACCGCTTTCTACCGGCACCCGGCGGGCTGCCCAGAGGCGGGCTATCTTCATGGCAATGGCGGGGTGGAGCACGGGCTCGCCCCGGTGCACCGCCCTGACGGCCTCCACGAGTTCGTTGGCCCTGCAGGTCTTCAGCAGGTAGCCAGATGCGCCCGCCTCCATGAGGGCCAGCACGTAGTCATCGTCGTCGTAGGCGGTCAGCATGAGCGCCTTGGTGTCCGGGGAGCGATGTCTCATCTCACGGACGACCTCGATCCCGTTCAGTTTCGGGAGGCGAATATCCAGGACCGCCACATTCGGCTTGAGCCGCTCCGCCAGCTCCAGGACCTCCTGGCCGTCGCCCCCTTCGCCCACCACGGCCAGGTCCCCATGCTGCTCCAGGATGTGCCGGGTCCCCTCCCGCACCAGCGCGTGGTCCTCGCCCAGGATAATGCGTATGGCTTCCATGGCACCCCTTGACCCGCTTATGTTCATTCTATCAGGTGTGCGTGAGGAGGCACGGGGGCAAACACCTAGGGTGGCGGGTGTTTCTACGCGCTCCAGGACAGGGGCTTTCTCGGATGTTCGACACCAGGTTTAGCTCTAACGTGAGAAGGAAGGGAAAAGGCGGAGACAGGGGGGGCTAGCCCTCCGGAGCGCGAACGCAGGATGGACGGCAAACAGAACCATCAGAAATGGCAACTGAGCCGCCGGCGTCTCTTGGCCCTCATGGCTACGGCCGGAGCGGCCGCAGTGGCGGCGCCTCTGGCGCCATCTTTGCTGACCAAGGTGCGCGGCGCCTCCGCCGCCACGGGCGGTCAGCGGCAGACCCCCCTGCGGCAGTGGGCCATGGTCTTCGACCTGCGCAAGTGCGAGGGCTGTGTCACGACGGACAAGGCCCCCCAGTGCGTGGAGGGGTGCAACGCGGAGCACTTCGTCCCCCAGGGCCAGGAGTGGATCCGGGTGTTCGAGGTGGAGGGCGCCGCCGGTCACAACTACTTCCTCCCGCGTCCCTGCATGCAGTGCGAGAACCCCCCATGCGTCAACGTGTGCCCCGTGGGCGCCACCTACAGGACCGATGAGGGGATCATTCTCATCAACCACGACCGGTGCATCGGTTGCCGGATGTGCATGGCTGCATGCCCCTACGGCGTCCGCTCCTTCAACTGGGACCAGCCGCCGAACCCAGCGGGGGCCACCTTCGCGAACTATAGCCCCGAGTACCCGGTCCCCCACCGCCGGGGCACCGTGGAGAAGTGCATGCTCTGCGCCCACCGGGTGGGGGATGGCAGGCTCCCGGCCTGCGCCGAGGCCTGCCCCATGTACGCCGTCTATCTGGGCGACCTCGGAGAGGATATCGCCACCAACGGCAAGGAGGTGGTGAAGCTCTCCGACTTCCTGGCAGCGAACAGCGCCTTCCGTCTGAAAGAGGACCTGGGGACCCGGCCCCGCGTGTGGTACATCCCCGGCCATGGCCAGGACGAGGGCCACGACATCACCGTGCGCAGCAGGCCCAAGAAGGCGCGCTCCTGGCAGGAGCAGGGTGCAACCCTGGAGCACAAGGATGAAGGGGTGAAGAAGTGATGGCCGCGACCGCTGAGGAACGGCTACAGCAGCGGGTCCTTGCCCCCGTAACGCATACGTCCCGGGCGTGGTACTTGTGGCTGGGGTTCCTGGTCCTGCTCGTCGGCGCTGGGCTCTTCGCCTACAACGCCCAGCTCCAGGGAGGACTCGCCGTCACGGGGATGCGGGACACCGTCATCTGGGGCCTCTACATCTCCAACTTCGTGTTCTTCAGCGGCGTGAGCATGGCAGGGACGTTCATCTCAGCCATCCTGCGCATCACCGGCGCCGAGTGGCGCCGGCCGCTGACGCGCATCGCAGAGCTCACCACTGTTTCGGCCCTCCTGATGTGCGCCTTGATGCCCTTGGTGGATATGGGCCGTCCCGACCGGGTCCTGTACCTGCTGCGCTACGGGCGGCTCCAGTCTCCCATCGTCTGGGACATCATCGCCATCACCACGTACCTGACGGCGAGCGTGATCTACCTGTACCTGTTCCTGATCCCGGACGCGGCGCTCCTGCGCGATGGGCTGAAAGGCAAGGTGTCTCGGCTCCGCCACGGGCTGTACGCCCTCCTGGCCCTGGGCTGGCAGGGGCTCCCAGAGCAGAGGAGGCGGATCGAGCGCGGCGCTGCCATCATGATGGTCCTCATTATCCCCATCGGGGTGACCGTGCACTCGGTGGTCTCCTGGATCTTCGGCATGACCTACCGGTCGGGATGGGACAGCACCATCTTCGCCCCCTACTTCGCCGTTGGCGCCCTCTACTCCGGCGTGGCCATGCTCATCACCCTCATGTTCGTCCTGCGGCGGGTCTGTCACCTGGAGGAGTACCTGACGGAGAAGCACTTCCGCTACCTGGGCTACATGCTGGCCGCCTTCGGCGTGCTGTACCTCTACTTCACCTTCGCCGAGTACCTGACCGTCGCCTACAAGCTGGAGGGTGGAGAGAGCCTCCTTCTGGAAGAGCTGTTGCTTGGGCGGTACAGCCTGTTGGTGTGGTCGGGCTTCTTCGGGGGCCAGATTCTGCCCATCCTGGTGGTCCTGCTCCCGGCTACGCGCACACTCCCTATCCTCTTCGTTGCGTCGGTCCTGGTGAACGTCGGGATGTATATCAAGCGGTACGTCATCGTGGTGCCATCCCTGGCCAACCCCCTTATGCCCTACGAGTGGGGCGTGTACACCCCTACCTGGGTGGAACTGGCGGTCACAGGGGCATCCTTCGGCGGCTTTGTGCTGGTCTTCACACTGTTCACCAAGCTGTTCCCCATCATCTCCGTCTGGGAGATGAGGGAGGGATGGGAGCGGGCCCGACAGCCTGCCGGCGCGGGCCTGGCGGCCGCACCCGCCGCGCTCAGCCCGGACGCTGGAGGTGGAGCCCATGCCTAGTTGGCGTCCGTGGGCCGCAAGGTGTGCCGCGAGCATGGCGGCTCTCTTGATGGGGGCGGTGCCTGTCGCGGTGGCCCACGCCGCGGACCCCCCTGCCCATGTGGAGGCGGTCAAGATCCGAGTGGATCTCACCGACGGGGGCTTCAACGGGGAGCCCGGCGACTTCGTTCTTGAGGTAGAGCAGGGGCACGTGGTGGAGATGACCTTCGTCTGGGCGCATGTGGGCTATGTGGAGGAGGAACACATTATGCTCTTGGAGGGGTACAAGCTGGAGACGGAGAAGCTCAACTTTCAGAACCGGGAGGGAACCATCAAGTTCATTGCGGACAAGCCGGGGACGTTTGTCTTCAAGTGCGACCTGGACTGCGACGTCCACGACTATCTCCAGAGGGGATACCTGAAGGTCAAGCGCGCCGGTAGCGCCCCTCCGCCAACTCAGGAAGGCCAGGGGACGGGGAGCCCCACCGGTGCCGCCCCGTCGGGCGCCACCGCCAGTGGCTCAGGCACTGCCCCTAGCAGCGGGCAGGCTGTACCGGTTGCGGGGCCAACGCTCCTGCCCACGAAGCTGAGCGTCTCTCCCTCGTCCTGGGTGACGGGAGGTGAGCCCATCACCCTCATGGCCGTCCTGACGGATGCCAAGGGCAAGCCCGTGCCCAAAGCGGAGGTGCGCTTCTCTCTCGACACGGACTTCGCTGGCACCAAAGGGCAGGTGGCCCTCGGGGTGGCCAAGACCGATGGCAACGGTGTCGCCTTCCTGGACTACCAGCCCACCCTCGGCGCCCGGCGGCATGCCATCGCAGCTAGCTTCGAAGGACAGGGCCTGTACGACGAAAGCCAGCAGGTCATCCAGGTCGAGGAAGTCGGGGTCCCACCCTCGGCTTACACCATGCCGCCCATCGGCCTGGCAGGCTTCCGGCATTGGGCGCCTCGAGCCCTGGTGCTCACCATAGTGGTGGTGTGGGCGACCTTCGGCTTCATCCTGTACCAGGCACTCGGGGTCCGCTGGGCTCGCGCCAGGAGGTGAGGCCTTCATGACGTGAGAGCGACGGACGCGGCGACAGGTTCACAGGTTCATTGAGTTGGCCCCGTGGGTCCCACGGGGTAAGGAGGCAAACGGTGACGATCCAAGGACATGTGAGGAACCTGGCCCTCTTTGGCCTGCTGGGCATGGCCCTGGCGGGACTCCTGGCGGCCTGCGGCGGGGGGGTGGCTCAGACGGAGTACGACGCTGTCAAGAAGCAACTGGAAGGCCAGGACCAGAAGGTCGCGGCCCTTCAGCAGCAGCTCTCCACCAAGGTGCAGGAGGCTTCCAGTGCCCAGCAGCAGTTGACCACCCTTCAGCAGCAGTTATCCACCAAGGAACAAGACCTGGCCGGTCTGCAACGGCAGCTCCAGGCTGCCCAGGCCGCTGGCCAGCAGGTGACGGCCCTCCAGCAGCAGATCGCGGCCAAGGAGAAGGACGTTACCGACCTCCAGAAGCAGCTGGAGGCCGCCAAAGCAGCGCCGGGCCTCCCTGCTGGAGGCACGATCCTGCTGGCGGCGAAGCCGGTGCCGACACCCACTCCTCGGCCAACGCCGACTCCTCGTCCTGCGGGCTTCGTGCCACCACCACCAGCTGTTCCCCCTGCTTCGTTCGCCCAACCCTTGCAACTCTACATCTATGCCGACACGGTGACAGCCGGCCCGAACGAAAGCAGGTACAGCATAGATGCCACGGCACCCAAGGCCCTACCCTCCTGCGTGCAGACCAGCATATTCAAGCGCGGTATGCACCTGGTCTGGCGCTTCGAGGTCGTGGACACCGCGACTGGCAAGCGCCTGACCGACAAAGAGGTAGAGACAGCCGTCGTGCGGCTCCCGACGGGTGAGGAGATCAAGGGGAGGTTCAGTGCCCACGGCACTGGTCGTCCTGGTGGCGATGCTCCGTGGTTCTGGACCGCTGCCTGGGACGTTCCCCTGGACTACCCCTTGGGGGCGCTGGACTGGAGCATCAATGCAAAGTCAAAGGATGGGAAGACAGGGACGTTTGCACTGTGGTACGTCAGCATACCTGCGGTAGGGGTTGAGTCGCGCACGCAGATCGTAGAATGACGTAGCAAACGGACTTGGGGGTCGGGCTGGAGCTCCGGCCCGGCCCCCAACTTACCACTAGCACGTTGGTGAAAAAGGAGGAGTCCAGAGG
>JACQOS010000129.1 GCA_016202425.1 Chloroflexota bacterium | reverse complement strand
GTCTGGGGGTGTCCCCCAGATTCGTTATCTCCCCCCTCTCCCGCCTGAGACGGGAGAGGGGGCCAGGGGGTGAGGGTTTTGAGATGAGTTCTAGCGGCCAGCCCGCCACCAGCCCCCGGCCCATATGTTTCCCCGCTGTGGTACCATGGGCGGGCTTTCCGGCCAGCTTCCCCTTCCGTCCAGCGCGAGGGCAACGTGGACATCGCCAGGTCTCTCCAGCTTGCAGGCATAGGCCTCGTGGCCGGCACCTGGGGAGCCCTCATCGGCGCCGGGGGCGGCTTCATCATGGTCCCCCTTCTCCTCCTTTTCGACCCGGCGCTGAGCGCCGCCAAGGTGACGGCTGCCTCCCTGGTGGCTGTCTTCGCCACCGGGCTCTCCGGCACCACCGTCTACGCCAGGCTCCGGCGCATTGACTACCTCCTGGGCGCCCTCTTTCTAGCGGCAACCCTGCCCGGAGGGGTCCTGGGGGCCCTGGCCGTCAACCACATCCCTCGCGGTCTTTTCCAGGTCCTTTTCGGTGGGCTCCTCTCCCTCGTCGCCCTCTACATCTTCGCTAGACCCAGGTACCGGGCCCCGTCGGCAGCGGCCTCACGCGGCGCCCGGAGGCGCCTGGTGGATAGCACCGGAGTTGCCTTCGAATACCGCGCCGACCTGAGGCTGGGACTCGCCGTCACCTCTGTGGCGGGTTTCCTTTCCGGCATGCTTGGGGTAGGCGGCGGCATCTTCGCCGTCCCCGCTTTCGTCTACCTGCTGCACATCCCTATCCATGTCGCCACCGCCACAACCCAGTTCATGATGGTGGGCACCACCCTGGTGGCCAACGCCACCAACATCTTGGAGGGGGACCTCGGCGGTCTCTGGGACACCGCCCTGGCCCTCACCGCCGGCACCGTCGTTGGGGCCCAGGTCGGAGCCCGGCTCTCGCGGACCATCGGCTCCGTGCGGCTCTCCCGAGTCCTGGCCGCGGCCCTGCTCGTCGCGGGCCTCCGCCTCGCCTACAATGGCATCGCCACGCCCTGACGCGAGGAGAGGAGCGTCCTAACTCATGGGGCAAGAACCCGAGGAGCGGCACGACGCCCTGGAAACCTTCGTGGTGAGCGTAGCGGAGCAGCTCAAGGCCCGGACCCCCAAGGAACGCGTCGTCGACGCCCTGGTGGCTGACGGGCTCGACCGCAGCCAGGCCCTGAGCTTGGTCGAGCAGGTCCATGGCCTGCTCCTCAAAGCTCGCTCCCGGGCGGCCGTGAGGCACCTTCGCCGGGGCCTGCTGCTCCTCCTGGGAGGCGGCGCCGTCACCCTGCTGACCTGGTCTCTGGCGGGCCCGGGCGGTACGTACGTGCTGGCCTGGGGCGCCCTGGTTGCGGGGGCCCTCTACTTGGGTTACGGCCTCTATTTGCAGCTTACGAGCCAGGCCCGCTCGAAACGGGTGCTTGCCTGGGCCGTCGCCTCCCTCGTGGCCTGCGCGGCCCTGGCGACAGCCAGCGTTCTCGCCTACCGGCAGACGGTGGGACGGCCATCCCCCGAGCTCCCGCCGGACTCCGCTGTCCAGTGGACCCGGGACGTCAGCCGCGGTCCCGACCAGCGGTCAGCCACCTTCAGCGGCGAGGTGAGGAACCTGGATGACCGCTGGTCCATAACGGAGGTCTACGTCGAGGTCGCCGTTGTGGACGTCCGAGGCCAGCAGCTTGCCATTCTCGACAGGATAGCCGTCACGCCTCCCCGCCTGGGGCCCGGGCAGACCGGCACGTACGACGCCACCCGCCAGCTCCCCGCGGCCACGGACCAGCTCCGCGCCCGCCTGGCGTGGCGGTGGTCTCTCCAGTAGTCCACCAGGGCCCTTGCCCACCCACACCGTCAGCAAACGCCGCGTCCCTTGCGGACAGGCCGAGTGCTATACTGGGCCTCTCGGAGCGGTCAAGGAGAAGGGCAACCCATGATCCCCCTCCGCGCACTTGCCAAAGCCACTCGTGAGGCCCTGGCCTACGTCCGGGCTCAGCCGGGCGTCCGGGAGGCCGAGGTATTCATGGCCTCCAACGGCGGTCTCTTCGCCCGCCTCAACTATACCTCCCACATCCCCTCCAACGGCCTGGAGGAGCCCAAGTCCCTGGACTCCTACGGCGTCGGCATCCGCGCCGCCTTCAACACGCCCGAGGGCGTCAAAGCCGGCTTCGGGAGCGAGCCCAGCGACATCTCCCTGGAGGGCGTCCGTCGGGCCTTGGAGAAGGCCCGGCACGGCGCCGTGCGTGACCCGGAGTTCGTCTCCCTGCCCAGGCCCGGCAAGGAGCGCCGCACCCTGCGCCACTACCACGACCCCGTCATCATGCGCATGCGCGATGGACATCTGGTGGACGCCGGCTGGCGGGTGGTGGAGGCGGCCCTGGAGGCCTTCGGATCATCCGAGGAGCTGACGGAGGCTGCGGGCACTCCCGAGGGCATCAAGGCCCTGGGCCTCATCGTGGGGGGCGACATGGTGGCCCTCCAGGAGCGCGTCGCCATCGCCTCCACCCACCTGCCCCAGGTGCAGACCGACGAGTCCACCCTGATCATGTCCTTCGTCACCGCCATGGTGGAGGAGCGGTTCGCCAAGGGCACCGCCTGGTCCGCGGTGGCGAAGCTGGCCGACTTCTCCGGCGGCCCCGGCGCCGAGGCGGCACGCAACGCCATCCTCTCCATGGGCGGGGTTCGCGTCCCCAGCCGCACGTACCGCGTGGTCCTGGGCCGCCAGCCCATCACGGAGCTCCTGAACTTCGTCATTCTCCCCAGCTTCAGCCTGGGCACCTTCTACGCCGGCGCCTCGGCCTTCCAGGGCAAGCTCGGCCAGCAGGTCGCCTGGCAGGGCCTCTCCCTCTACGACCACGGCGCCCTCCCCGGACTCGCTGCCAGCAAGGGCATCACCGACGAAGGTCTCCCCACAGGCCGCACGGACATCATCAAGAGCGGGCACCTGGTGGGCCTCCTCTCCCACTACTACGAGTACCAGCGGATGCTCAACGACCCCAAGGGCAGGGAGAAGCTGGGCGTGGACCCCAGGGCCCACCAGGAGGCCATCGCGCCCAGGAACGGCTTCCGCTTCGCCCGCGGTGGAGGCCGCCACTTCGACACGCCGCCCGGCACCGGGGCCACCTCCATCATCATCGAAGGGTCGGCTGGCCTCTCACGGGAGGAGCTGTTCCGGCTGGTGGGCGACGGCCTGTACATTGGCCGCATCTGGTATACCTACCCCATCAACGGCATCGCCGCCGGTGACTTCACCGGCACCGTGGTGGGCGACTCCTACCTCATCAAGGACGGCCGCCTGGCCGCGCCCCTGAAGCCCAACACCCTCCGCCTGAGCGACAACATCCACAACCTGCTCCAGAGCATCCTGGGCATTGGGAAAAAGCAGCAGGGGACCGTGGTCTGGGCGGCGGACTCCATCATGCACGTGCCGGAGATAGCCTTCGCCTCGCTCAACTGCATCGAGATCGCCGAGTACATGGAGAGCGCCTGGGCGCCGGGAGGGTAGACGTGGCCAAGAGACAGTAGGAGATTCCTTGGCTCTGTGGCAAGGGACTGCAGATGCTGCTGGTGAAACCAGATACAGCGGGAGGAAGACGATTATGCTACAACCATGGACGACCTTCGTACGGCCAGCCAAATGGGTGGGAGACTTCCTGCCGAAGTTAGTTCCCCATCAACAGCAGGGCACGCTAGACGGTGCCTGCGGTTTCTACTGCGTCTCCATGATCCTCGACTATTGGGAGGTGTGTGATCCTGAAAATGTCAGTGATGGGAGAACGAGCCTGGCGAGATTCCTGAAAGAAGTTTCTTCAGGCCCACTACTGAACAAGGGACTTACCCTCAGGGAGTTAATGACAGTCATCGAGTTCTTTACCCCAACAAAGATGGGGTTCAAGATAAAAGAGGTTTCTGATCCTTCGCGAGCCCTAAGCTACGTGCAGACTCTTGTGTCGGAAGCCAAACCGGCCATCTTGAAATACCAAGTAGCAGAACAAAAATATGCGCACTACAGTGTTACCGTTGGAACAGGAGACAAGCGTATTTTCTTGATGGACCCTGCCTTCCCCGCAGTTGAAGGCAGTCTTTACAACAACAAGATTGTTTGGAGCCGGCGAGACCACATGTGGGATATTAACAATCTCAAGATAACGGACATTGGGCCTTGTGCAGCCATTTATCGGGAGGGGTTTGAACCAGACCAAGAGAGCCTCTGGCTTCCCCGCCGTGGTTGAACCCTCACCACCTCCCGCTGGACCTCCGTAGTCACCACCGGGCCCGTCTCCGACAGGTAGACGTCGATCTCCGAGCGGACGCCGAACTCAGGCAGGTAGATGCCCGGCTCGATGGTGAATCCGATGCCCGGGATCAGCTTGCGCGTGTCGTGGGTCTCGAAGTCGTCCAGGTTCACGGCGTCGGCGTGGACGGTCCGGCCCAGGCTGTGGCCCAGCCGGTGGGTGAAGTACGGGCCGTAGCCTGCCTGCTGGACCAGGTTCCTGGCTGCGCGATCCACCTGCCAGCCCTCAACGGTCCACCCCATCCGGAAGGCCTCCTCCACGAACCGCAGGGCCGTGTCCCTGGCCTCGGCCACCAGGGCAAACACCTGGGCGTGACGCTCCGGCACCTCATTGCCCACGTAGCCCACCCACGTGATGTCGGCGAAGGTGCCGGCGTCGCTCTGCTCCCGGGCCCACAGGTCCAGGAGCACCCAGTCGCCCGGGCGTATCGTCGCGCCGCCTTGCTCCGGCGGCTCGTAGTGGGGGTCGCCGGAGTGCTCGTTGACCGCCACCACAGGCCCGTCGTCAGTCGCCAGGCCGCTGTCCTCGTACCGCTGGCGGATGAAGCGGGCCACCTGGAGCTCCGTCACGCCGGAGGAGACGTTGTAGCCGATGAAGTCGAAGGCCTCGTGAACAATGGCCCCCAGATTCTCTGCCGCCCTCCGGTGGGAGGCGAGTTGCTCTTGGGTCCAGCGCTGGGTAACGTACTGGAACAGGTCGGCGGAAGAGACCACCTCCACGCCCAGGCTGCGCACCAGCTCCACGGTTCCGGCATCGACGCGGGACGACCGAGGGAGCTGGCCCAGAGGCGAGTACTCCATAGCCACAGGGCCGCGGACGCTGGCCAGCAGGCCCCTGAGCTGCTCCACAAGCTCGGCCCTGCTCCTGTAGACGCGGGCTGTAAGGCCCGTCCCGTGGAAGCGGCCCAGGTCCACATGGTGCACCAGAAGCGTCGCGTCGCCCCGAGCCGCCACCAGCAAGAAGCAGGGCCTGGTCACGTGACGAACGTCGCCCACCAACTGCCAGAGCACCGGGTTCATCCGCTGGTAGTCGAAGAGCAACCAGCCGCCCAGGCCAGCGCGGCCCATGTACATCCGGGCGTCCTCAAGGGCCTGGGGTGAAATGGCCATGGAGGGCCTTCTTCCTAGCAAGCCGCTCGTCCAGCAGCGACGATGCCCATGATAGTAGTGCTGCACCGTCCAGGCAACGCCGTCCAGGGTGCGACGGCCCCTACCCTGGGCACTCTTGGCTGCGGAGCAAGGCCATGATAGGATGCAGGACAGGCCAAGGGGAGGTCTTGAGGAAAGCATGGGTGGAACGCTGGAAGGCATCCGGGTCCTGGACCTGACGCACATCCTCTCTGGCCCCTACGCCACCATGAACCTGGCGGACCTGGGGGCCGATGTCATCAAGATCGAGCGCCCCGGCATGGGCGACGGCGCTCGAGGCACCGGGCCGTTCCTGGGCGCCTACTACAGCTCCTATTTTATGAGCATCAACCGCAACAAGAGGAGCGTCACCCTCGACCTTGCCCATCCCAAGGGGGTCAAGGTCTTCGTGGAGCTGGTGAAGCGCTCCGACGTCCTGGTGGAGAACCTGGTCCCTGGGTCCCTGGCGAGACTGGGGCTCGGCTACGACGTGCTGGAAAAACACAACCCTCGTCTCATCTACGCCGCGATCTCGGGCTTTGGCCAGACAGGGCCCTACGCCCAGCGCCCCGCCCTGGACATCATCGTCCAGGGGATGAGCGGCCTCATGAGCATCACCGGCGCGCCGGGCATGGGGCCGGTCCGTGTGGGTACATCGGTGGGCGACATCGTCGCCGGGCTCTACTGCGTCATCGGCATCCTGGCCGCCCTCCAGGAGCGACAGAGGAGCGGCAAGGGACAGATGCTGGACATCAGCATGCTGGAATGCCAGGTCGCGATGCAGGAGAATGCGTTTTGCCGGTACTTCGCCACCGGAGAGGTGCCTAAGCCCCTGGGCACCCGCCACCCGGTGTCCGTGCCGTTCCAGGCCTTTCAGACCAGGGACGGCTGGGTCGTGGTGGCAGTGGTGGGCGAGGAGGCGTGGCCCCTCTTCTGCTCTGTCATCGACAGGGGGGACCTCATCGGCGACGAGCGGTTCGCCACCAACTGGGACCGGTGCCGCCACTACGACGAGCTGGCGCCTGTCCTGGACGAGATCTTCCTCCACCGAACCACCCAGGAGTGGGTAGACGCCTTCACCGCGGTGGGCGTGCCTTGCGGGCCCGTCAACACCATCGACCAGGTGGTCAGGGACCCCCAGGTACTCCACCGGCAGGCTGTCGTGGAGATCGCCCATCCGACCCTGGGGCCGGTGAAGGCCGTCAACAACCCGATGAGACTGTCGCGGACGTCACCCCGCGTTCGCCTGGGCGCCCCCGACCTGGGCGAGCACACCGGCGAGGTCCTTCGCGAGGTGCTGGGCTACAGCAACGACCTCCTGGAGCAGCTCCGGCGCGACAAGGTCATCGCCTAGGCGACAGCGCAACGTCGAAGAGTCAATTGCCCGCAGCCCTCTGCGTCACGGCCCTTTCGTAGTCGTCCCGGGTGTTCAGGTCCATGGCGACCTGCGGGTCGTCCATGGGGATGCGCAGCACCTCCGCTCGGTGCCGCTCCACCACCTCCCGCAGCCCCTGCCGTGACTCGCGCACCCGCAGCATCTCAGGCAGCAGGGAAGCCGAGAACACCACCGGGTGCCCACCCTTCCCCTTGTAGGCCGGATAGGTGATGAGCGACGTTCCCTGCAAGTGGGCCTCCAGCACTCGCCGGATGAGGTAAGGCGGTCGCGGCTGGTCCACCGCCAGCACGAGGATGGCTTCCGCTCGGGGGTCCACATGCCGGAGCCCGGCACGCACCGAGCTGCTCTTGCCCGTCCGATAGCGCAGGTTGAGGACGGTCTGCACCCCAGGAGCGCCAGCCACCAGGGGGCGCAGCCTCTCTGCCCGGTAGCCCAGCACCACCACCAACTGCGCGACGCCCGCCTCCAGCAGAGCCTTCACCTGCCACTCCAGGAGCGTGACGCCATCCCAGGGGAGCATGGCCTTCTGCTCCCCCATGCGGGTGGACTCGCCCGCCGCCAGCAGGACCGCGGACACAAACGGCGAACTCATCTCAAGACCCTCACCCCCTGGCCCCCTCTCCCGCCTCAGGCGGGAGAGGGGGGAGAGAACAAATCTGGGGGACACCCCCAGACCCCTGCCATCCCGACCCGTCGGGATGGACTCCCCCACAAGGAGTTTTGAGACAGGTTCGGCATGAGGGGGGAAGTAAGAGAAGTAATCGGCTTGGGGAGGCCGCTCAGGGAGCAGAGGCCGCGCTTGCCTTGGCCCGCTCCCGCTGGACCTTCTGGTACACGCGCAGCAGTTGCTGCTCGTCCAGCTTCATGCTCTTGCCGGTCCCGGTCAGGCGGAACTGGACCAGCTCCGCCATGATGCTGACGGCGATCTCCGCAGGGGTTCGCGCGCCGATGTCCAGTCCAATGGGAGCACGGATCTCCCTCAGCCGCTCCAGAGGGACGCCCCGTTTCAGCAGCTCCTCGTAAATGAGGATGACCTTGCGTTTCGATCCCACCAGTCCCACGTACCCAGCACGACTCCTGGTCGCTGCCTCCAGGGCCAGGTCGTCGAAGTTGTGGCCCCGGGTGGCCACGATGATTGCGGTGTTGGGGCTGATGGGGAAGCTGTCCAGCCCGTGGGCGTAGTCGGCAACAGCCACCGCCTCGGCATGAGGGAACCGCTCCTGGTTGGCGAACTCGGCGCGGTCGTCCACGACGAACAGGCGGAACTCCAGCATGTGCGCCAGGGGCGCGAGGGCCTTGGCGATATGTCCGCCACCCATGAGCACGACCGTCGGGGGGGAGGTGTACGCCTCCACGAACAGCTCCGTGCCATCCGCCGTCATCACGTGCTCGCACTTGCCCCAGGGAGCAAGCTTTGCAGAGGTCTCCACAGCCAGCCGGTCAAGCTCAGGATGCCCCAGGGTACCGGAAGAGGTCCCGCCCTGATGGATGAAGAGCCTGGACCCGATTGGCCCTCCCTTAGTGCCAGGCTTGATCACCGTGGCCACGGCCACGTTGGGCCCGCCTTCGTAGGCCTCCACCACGTCCCGGGCGACGGGCAGGAACTCCTGCGAGTCCCAAATGGGCTCAATGAGGAAATACATGCTGCCGCCGCACACGAGCCCGTCCCGAGCGGCGATCTCCTCGTTGAGGTAGTAGTCCCGGTACTCCGGAGCGCCGTGGCGCCGCATGATCTCCTTGGCGGCGAACCAGATGTCTCCCTCCACACACCCGCCGCCCAAAGTCCCCACGCCGGACCCGTCCTTGCGGACCAGGAGCTTCGAACCCGCCTTCTGCGGCGTGGAGCCCTTCGTCCCCACGACCGTCGCGATGGTAAAGGGCTCGCCCCGTTCGGCAAGCCTCGCCGCTTCACGGAACACTACCTGCATGCTTCCTCTCTCCCCGTGCGCTGAGACCACCCACAGGATACCATAGTCCGGCAAGGGCAGGCAGCACCCGGCACAGGCTGTCCGGACTGCCTCCCCCAGAACCTGGTACAATGCGCAGCGCAGCTACTGTAGCTGGGAGGACAGCTACCGCACGCCCCGGGGCCTTACGGGTTCCCCACGACCAGACGATACATCTGAAGCGGCAGTGGCAACGTATATGCTTACGGAAGGTGGCGTGGCGGTTCCCGCCCCGGAGGGTGGAGGCCGTCGTGGACGCTGATCACCTTTCGGACGAGCATCTGGTCGTCCTGGTCCAGGCGGGCCAGCAGGAGGCCCTGGCCCAGCTCTACGACCGCTACGGCCGTGCCGTGTACGGCTTGGCCCTTCGCCTCCTTCAGGATACGGCTCAGGCAGAAGAGGTGACTCAGGACGTGTTCGTGAACCTCTGGATGAAGGCTTCCTCGTTTCGCCCGGAGAAGGGCAGAGTGGTGAGCTGGCTGCTGGCCATGGGACACCACCGGGCGGTGGATCAGCTCCGCAAGCGGAACCGCGAGCAGAGCATGCAGGGGGTCTTGCTCAAGGAGGCGTTGCTAGGTGGGGAAAGCGCCGGGGAGAACCCGGTGGAGGCTGCCCAGCGCTCCGAGGAGGCGCAGCAGGTGCGCAGCGCCCTGACGACGCTCCCGCAGGAGCAACAAGAGGTGGTAGTGCTGGCCTATTACCACGGCTTTACTCAGGTGGAGATATCCCAGAGGCTGCGCCAGCCCCTGGGCACCGTCAAGACCCGCATGCGGCTCGCCATGCACAAGCTGCGAGCGATGCTCGCCCAGAGAGGGGCACCGAATGAAGTGTAGCCACGCGGAGACGCTTCTTCCCCCGTACGCCCTGGGTAGCCTGGAGCCCGATGAGCGGGAGTCCCTCCAGGAGCACATCCTGACGTGCTCTTCCTGCTTCCCGCTCGCCCAGGAGCACCTGGCGGCGGCCTCCCTTCTGGCACCTCCGGCCGTCCAGCCACCGCCCGCGCTTCGGGCCAGGGTGCTTGCCCGCGTCGCGCGGGCAGCGACTTCGCCTCCGCTGACCGTCGCTCACGCGGCGCCGCCGGTCGCCTCGCGCTTCCCCCTGCGGACGCGCTGGCCTGCCGCGGCCTTCGCCTTCGCCGGGGTCGTCGCCCTCTTCTTCGTCTCGGGCCTTGCTGCTCTGCTGTGGACCGTACAGAGCGACTTGAGGGAGCTACAGCGAGATAGCCAGCGACTGGTCGCCATAGTCAACGACCAGCGGGACCTCACGTATACTCTAGCGCTTCCCGGAATGAACCCGGTCATTTTGCGCACGGCGGAGCAAGGGTCCCGGGCCCGAGGGATGCTCATGGCCAGCCAGGACCAGACCTGGGGAGTGCTGGTTTCCCTCGGACTGGAAGCTCCCGGGCCTGGCAAGGGCTACCAGGTGTGGCTGGTCAGGGACGCTGAGCGTGTCAGCGGCGGCGTCTTCGCCGTGGACGAGGAGGGTTACGGCCAGCTCTACATCCGATTCCCCGTGGCCCTGGACCAGTTCGCCGCCATCGGCGTCACCCAGGAGCCCATGGAGGGAAGCCCGGGGCCTACGGGCAAACAGGTGCTTCGGGCCTCCCTCCGCTAGGCCTCTTGCCCGACTGGTTCTCGCAAGGCTGGCAGGCATGTCGTTCACCGTCCTCATCCTGTACGATGCCCACGGGCCTCAGATCGAGCAGCTTGCCAAGGCCATCGCCGAGGGGGTCTCCGAGAGGTCCCTGGCTAGACCAGTGCTCAAGCATATCGATGAAGCCAGCCGCGTAGACCTCCACACGGCCGGGGCGCTCGTCCTGGGCTCCCCCAACTGGAGCGGCCTGACGGGCTTCCTCAAGCGCTGGCTGGACGACCAGGGAGACCTCTGGGAGGAAGGGGTGCTCCAGGGAAAGGTCGGCGCCGCGTTTACCACGGGCCGGGGCCGCCACTCGGGCCTCGAGTTCACCCTCCTGAGCCTCATCCACTGGATGCTGGCCAACGGCATGGTCGTCGTCGGCCTCCCATGGAGCGAGCGCATGCGGCTCTCCGGCTCCTACTACGGGGCCACCGCCGCGGGAGAGGTGACGGAGGCCGACCTGGAGCAGGCGCGGGCCCTGGGGCGAAGGGTGGCGGAACTGGGCCAGCGGCTCCCACCAGCAGAGGTGCCCGCCATGCCTGAGATCGGAGAAGGGGCGCCGGACTTCATCCTCCCCAGCACCGAAGGGACTCTGCGTCTCAGTGAGTTCGCGCCGGACAAGAAGGTCGTGCTGGCCTTCTACGTCGAGGACAGTACCCCAGGCTGCTCGCTAGAGCTCGCCTCCCTCAAAGAGGAGTATGCCACCCTCGAGGAGCTTGGTGCCGAGGTGGTGGCCATCAGCACCGACTCCATGGACTCCCACCAGCAGTTCTGCGACGCCGTGGGCGGCTACCCCTTCCCGCTCGCCAGCGACGTGGGAGGTGCTGTCGCCCAAACCTACGGGGTGTGGGACGCGGAGAGCAAGCGAAGCCACCGGGCCATCTTCGTCCTGGACGAGCGGCGGACCATCATCCACGCCATCCCCTGGTACCAGCCCGGCAACCCAAGCCAGCTCCTGGAGGTCTTCCAGGCCCTGGGGCTGGAGGCGTAGGGTCTAGCAGGCTGCTGAAAAAGGGGAGTCCAGAGGGGCAAGCCCCTCTGGCAGGGTTCTAGGGGTGTCCCCTAGCTTTTCGCTTCTCCCCCCTCTCCCGCCTGAGGCGGGAGAGGGGGGCCAGGGGGTGAGGGTTTTGAGATGAGTTCGTAATATGGCCTGAGAAGTGGCAAGTGGAGGTTAACTCTGTGAGAATCCCAAAATTCCGAGTAGAGCGCCAACGAGGCATCGGCCTGGCGGTTTGCGATAATGTTCCGCAGTTTATGATAATCGCCGGGCCCAACGGGAGCGGCAAGTCGACGCTGCTAAACGTGCTTCGGAGGTCGCCGGGAAATGGCCCCGTATTATACGTGGGCCCTCACAGGAGCATACGCCGGCAGAACGTCCAATGGCGAAACCTTCTCGGTAGCTCTATCTCTTTGTCGAGTCTTTTAACAATGAACGATACGCCAAGCTATGACGGAATCCAGCTTCTCGGAGGCAGTAGAGACCCTTGGAGCCTTGATGACACCGGGAATTACTTAAAGCACGCATTGTGCCAGGTTGAACTGGAGAGACAGGAAGCACTTGCGGCTAGGTACGATCGTCTCGGTGAGGTTACAAGAGGGTCAGTCCCAGACCCCTGGGCTCCCATGCGAGAATTGACCGATAGCCTCCTGCCGCATCTGAGCTTCCTTAGAATCGATGCGTCCAACCGTTCTCAAGTTCGGTGCTTATGGACTGTGCATTCAAGAGACACCATGATCGACATGGACGATTTAAGTTCGGGAGAGAAGTCGGTCATCCAAATGTTTTATCCGCTATTGGAACGTCGAATCAAGGCAATACTGCGGAAGCTGAGAGACGAACAGGGCACCCCGCAACCGCAGCCTGAAGAGTGTCTGCTAATCGATGAGCCAGAGCTTCATCTGCATCCTAACCTCCAGTTGAAAGTGCTGGACTATATGAGGCTCCTGGCGTCCGAGTCTAGAACTCAAGTCATTGTGACAACGCAATCTCCGACTATTGTCGAACACGCGACCTTTGAAGAACTGTTCGTGCTCCGTCCCGTAGAGTTAGTGCCTGCTGGCGACAACCAGTTGGTTCAAGTTGCTACGAACGAAGAGCGCCTAAGGCACCTCCGCGAACTTTTCGGGAACACTTCTACCCTTACATCCTTACAGCCAATAGTCGTGGTCGAGGGTGTAGAGCAAGTCAGCGATTTCAGGTATCCGTCTGACCGCAAGTTATATCGTGCCCTCCACCCTTCCTTTGACCGGGTCACATTATTACCCGGTGGTGGTAAAGGTGAGTGTATTAAGCTCACAGAGGCGTTGAATGCGGCGTTAGCGGAATTATCTGCCACCTTATATGCAGTTGCTTTGTTAGACAAAGACATGTCGCTTAACGCTCCTTTTCCATCGATTAAGTATTTACCCGTTTCGATGATCGAAAACTTCCTGTTAGATCCCGACGCTATTTGGGAGGCGATCCAGAGTATAGTCGAACGCACGGGTTTCAAAACCGTGGACGATGTTGCCCAGGCTATCGACGGCGTGATGGACAACCTAGAGGATCAGGAGATTGAACGACGGGCCCTGTTGACGTTAGGCACAGCGACATTTCGGCCCCAATCGCCGGTCGGGGCAATATCCAAGCAGTTCGCGTCATTTCTCGAAAATGCTACCGCGCAGTTCGGAGAGGAAAAGTCAACGGAGCACGTTCCGGAGCGGCGCAAATCGTGGCACAGATCAAACAAAGTCAGCTGAGAAGAGAAGACTTTCATGGCAAGGAGGCCCTGGATAAGTTCTATCGGACGTACCTTGCCTCCTCCGGTATGGCCAAGAACATATTTGTATTTGAAAGTGCCCGGCACGCATGCCAACGCAGGTCAGTACGGCAGTTTTTCGAGGAGTTCTTTCAAGGACTCCTTCGGCAGTAGACTCCGAGACTAGCGGTTGCATCGAGCGGTAATGTCCCTACGGGTGTGTAAAAGCTCCGGCATAAGGACCTCCCCTGGCTTGGCATCTTAGACCGCCACCAGTTCCCTGTCAACGTCCTGGTGCTGCTGTTCTCCAAAAGCTTGTCGCCTTAGCACCTCCAGCTGCCACCAGATATCCGGGGTCATCTTCACCCCTCACCAGCTGCGGGAGGCCTTGCCCAAGGTGCTCCTAACTACTAGCTCCGCAGGCGCAGATGCCGGAATAGGGCCGGGTGCCGCTCCCGGGCCTGCTTCAATGCCTCCTTCATCGCGCTCACCAGGGACCAGTGGGCCTGGGGTCCCGTGCGCAGCTTGAACAGGTGGTAGCATTCGCGCAGGTTCATCTTGGAGAGCACCCGGCGGCGGTGGGCGTGGGTCACCAGGTAGGGCGCGATGAGGGGCAGCTCGCCTCGAAGGGCGAAGAAGGCCTTCTCTGCCAGCTGGATCACGGCCTCAAAGTCGCCTTGCAACCCCGCCTCTCGGACCAGCGGCGGCACCGCATAGCCGAGCTCCACCGTCAGCGGCTGAGGGATGTACGTCTGCATCCGATGGCGCTTGTACTCACGGTAGGCGCCGTAGTCCAGCAGCAGGTCGAAGGTGTAGTCCACCGCCTCTAGCTCTCGCACGGGCACGTCGTGGGGCCCCAGGCCCTCCAGGGCGCGATCAATAACCTGCCGACGCTCCCCGGCGGTCATCTGCTTCACCCGCTCCCAGACCTGGGCATAGGGCTGGCTGGCGAACCGGTACAGGAGAGCCGCCGCCAGCTTCTCCTCTGCCTCGGTGTCGAACTGGACCAGCGTCGCCTCCACCGTGGATTCGCCCGAGGGCTCAGCGAAGGGAGCTGCCTCCTCGCGCTGGGCCTGGCGGCTCACCACCAGGTACTCGCTCTGTTCGGCATACTTGATGAGGGTGGGAGTGATCCTGCGTCCCTGCTCCTTCAAGGCCTGGCCCAGGGCGCGCTCCTCGGCCAGCTCCGAGGAGAGGAGCTTGCGGATGGCGTGCTCCATGGAGCGCGCGTTCATCGTCACGCCCACGTTGGTAAGAGTGGCGGCAGGGAGCAGGAAACGGGCGGTGTCCGTAGCCTCCCGCCGGATACGGAGGTTGTACGCACCGTCGCCCTCTCGCCCACCCCGAGGGCGCACGTTGGGGAGGTACCGTCGCAGGCCCTCCACCAGGGCGTGGTACGTGGCGAATAACCCATCGCACGTCTCTACGTACCGCTGACGGAAGGGATGCCCCTCCAGCTCCTGGGGGACGTGGTAGTAGCCGGTCTCCAGGACCTGGTAGCGGCTGGACTTCTCCGTGTAGGAGGCCAGGCGGTTGTCCTCCAGCGTATCGCAGGCCAGGCGGGAGACGTTCTCCACCGCCATGTGTAGGACGGCGTGCTCCGCCACCGAGGCGTGGCCATAGTTGAGGACCCACCGCTCGTGAAAGTCCGCCGCCTTCTCCGTGGTGACCACCTGGGCAATCTCATCGAAGGGCTCGGGCCGCCGGGAGGTCATGGCGAAGACGACGGCGATCTGCTCCTCGGTCAGTTCCCGGGGGTCCAGGGGGTAGATGCGAGGTCGGTGCCGCACGTTTGCTCTCCCTGCGAAGCTGGCACCATGATAGGGGGGCAGGTAGCTCGCTGCAAGGCAAGCCGGGACGTGGCAAGCCGGGGTTTGACTGTTTTTGCCAGGCTCACCATGAGCGGAGGTAGAAAGCAGGTTATCAGCGAGCCGTGCCGCCGCTACCTGGCCAGCTCTGCAAGCACCTCGTGGGCCAGGGAGGCCGGGACATCGGCGCGGACCACCGCGTGCCCCAGACTCTCCAGGAGGACCCACCGGAGAGAAGGGCCCAGGGCTTTCTTATCCAGGGCCATGGCCTCCTCGACGGTACCCAGGTCCACCCCCGGGCAGCGGACCGGGAGCTGGAAACGACGCAGGAGGGCATCCTGCCGCTCTACCACCTCTGGTGGCGTGACACCAAGGCGCTGGCCGATGTGGGCGGCACCCACCATGCCCACGGCCACGGCCTCGCCATGGAGGAACCGTCCGTAGCCGGTCCCTGCCTCCAGCGCGTGGCCTATGGTGTGGCCGTAGTTGAGAAGGGTCCTGTAGCCCGTCGTCTCCCGTTCGTCCTGGGAGACCACGTGGGCCTTGATGGCGACGCTGCGACGGATGACCTGGGTGGTAGGCTCCGGTGCCAGGGCCAGGAGCAGTTCCGTCCCCTCCTCGAACGTATGAAAGAGGTCGGCGTCCAGGATAAGGGCGTGTTTGATGGCCTCGGCCCATCCCTCCAGGAGCTCGCGTTGGGGGAGCGTCTTCAGCGTGGCCACGTCGGCCACCACCAGCCGGGGCTGGTAGAAAGCCCCCACCAGGTTCTTGGCCTGCGGAAGGTTGACAGCCGTCTTGCCGCCAATAGCCGCGTCCACCATGGCCGTCAGGCTGGTGGGGAGATGGACCAGGTGCATGCCCCGGTTGTACGTGGCGGCAACGAATCCCACAAGGTCTGTGACGACACCGCCCCCGAGGGCCAGGAGGGTATGGCCGCGCTGGGCCCGGCGCTCCGCGAGCCAACCGTACAGGCTGCTGGCTAGTTCCAGGGACTTGGAGGTCTCCCCCGCAGGGAAGACGAAGGTGTGGCACGGGATTTCGGCCTCCTGGAGGGCCTGCTGGACTGGGCGGCCGTAGTGCTCGAAGACCCGGCTGTCGCTCACCAGGTAGACGGGGTCGGCGATGGGGGCCTTCCCGAGAATCTCCCCTATCCGGGAGAGCAGGTCCCAGCCGACCAGCACCGGGTAGGGCCGACTGGAGGTCTCCACCACGGCGGCCAGGTCAGCGTCGCCCGCGAAGGGAACAGGCTCTCCCGGCCCCCGTCCCGAAAGGTACTGCCAGGCCCGTACCACCTCCTGCGCCACCTCCTCCAGCGGGAGGCGATCCGTGTGGACGGTCCAGTGGGCCCTGGCGTAGGCTGCCTGGCGCCGCCCCTTGAGCAACTGGACCCGCTCCAGACGTTCGGGCCCCTCTAGCAGGGGGCGCACCTCTTCTTCGGGGCTCCTCTGGGGGCCGCCAAGGCGCGTGTGGATGGTCTCCGCCCTCGCCTCCAGGCATACCAGGAGCCCTCGCGCCTCCATGAGGGCCTGGTTGGCGGGGTCCATGATCGCCCCTCCCCCCGTGGCGATGACCCGCCGGTCCCCGGCGCACGCCTCCTGGAGCACCGTGCCCTCCAGGGCGCGGAAGCTGGCCTCCCCCTCCTCCGCGAAGATGCGGGCGATGGGCTTGCCTGCCCTCCGGACGACCTCTTCGTCGGTGTCGAGGAACTCCCACCCCAGCAGGCGGGCGACGGCACGGCCCACCTGCGTCTTTCCGGTGCCCGAGAAGCCGGTGAGGATGATGTTGTTCATGGCAGGCCCCCGAGCCTTCTAGCGCCGTCTCCCGGAGCGCCGGAGGGCCCGGACCGGCTCTCGGCGCAGGGCAGGCAGCCAGAACCGGTAGCACCAGACGCCCCCGACGACAATCGGCACCACGCCCCAGAACACCGCGAACCCCGTCATCAGGCGCTCGAAGGTGGCCAGCGAGGCCCCGGCACCCAGAGCCGCCGAGAGGGCCCACAGCCACGCCGTCAGCCCCAGGGCGTGCGCGACCGGGGCCAGGACAGCCGTCGCGGCGACGCCCAGGGCCAGCCTGGGCAGCGCCAGCCCCGGCGTTGCCGCTACCAGCGCCAGGACCAGGATGAGCCCGAAGTGCATGATGAACCCGTGGATGTTGAGCCACGCCACGGGCGCCTGCCCCAGGAACTCCACGCGGACCTGGTCCTCTGTTGCCCGGAGGACGATGCCGCGTGGGACAAGGGCCAGCCGCACCACCAGGCCGTCGTACCCCTCGGCGGCCAGAGGCCAGAGGACCGCCAGGCCCACCATCACCGCCAGGGTCCGGACACCTTGCAGGATGTACCTACGCGCGGGCGGCATGGCCGTACCGGTCCGCCCAGAACAGCCACAGGAGGAGGGCCGAGATGATGATGGCCGACTGCCAGATGACGTAGTGGGCGAGGGGCAGTTGCTGAGGGAAGGCAGCCCCAATATAGAACAGGCTCACCAGCCGCACCATGTTGATGGCGCTGAGCGAGACCACGCCAAGGAGGATGCCCAGTACCTTGGCACGCAAGGTCGTGGGATACGCTACCACCGCAGCCATGAACAGCAGGATGGGTCCGATGGCGGTGCACTCGGTGACGATGGTGTAGGCGAAGGTGGGCGTGCCGACGATGGTCCCGGTGATGGAGACCTGCGTTCCCAGGGCGGTGAGCACTTTGGCCGTGGCCACCGCCGTCCAACGGGCGATGGCGTCCATGACGGGCGACTGGAAGAGGGCGAAGTAGGCCGCCAGGGCGAGGCTCAAGCTCGCCACCATGCCAAGGACGTGGACTCTGGTTAGGCCTCGCTCCCGTGGAAGGGAACGATGCTTCGTTCGTGACCCCTTAGGCCTGTTGTGAGGGAGGAGCGGCATGCCTGGACACCCGTCACCATACTACACCTGCCAGGAGGAGGACGGAAGCCACCAGGCCCCAAGAGGTTGATGCGGCCTGGTCAAGCTCGCCAATATCTGCAAAGCTAGGCGGCGTCGGCACGCAAAGCTGGATTGTATGCCGAGCTTGGGCAAGGGCAAGCTCGGCAATACCTGTGGCTGTCATTCTGAGTCCCGACTTGTCGGGACGAAGAATCTACAGCATAGGCCTTAGACCCTTCGCGGAGTTCACCCTGAGGGACGAAGGGCTCAGGGTGACATGGTAAGCCAAAGGAACCTGAGGGCAGCCATACCTGCACTACTTCTGGACGCGGTAGATTCCTGTACCTTACGCCAGGAGCCGTGGACAAGACCTTAACGGAACCTAGGTTTTTTTGCTATACTGGCCCTTGGCCGAGGCGGCTGCGGCTTCACTGAAGTTTGATGGGGTGTCGATACGCACCCAACGTACATTCAACGGCAGGGCAATAGCGCAGCCTGCAGGTTTGCGTTCTGCGTAGTGCATGTTTAGCCTGCTACGCGTGAAGGACAGTGTGGCTCAGACGCCTCGACCAGTTCGACCTCTAACGAAGGGCCTTACGCGGCCACCTGACGAAATCCGGAGAATGTTCAGAGCCATCGTTTCGGTGCGCGATGTCGCGGACTTACTCGAACTCGATTGGTCGCAACTCTACTACATAACGTCACGTGCGGCAGATCGTTACAGCTACCGAACCTTCGCTATCCCAAAGAAGGGAGGCGGAGAGCGGGTTATTCAAACACCACATCCCACTGTCAGAATCCTCCAGCACAAGCTCCTAGAGGTGTTGTCACTAGTCTACCAGCCACACCCAGCGGCTCATGGATTCGTTCATGAGAGAAGCATCAAGACAAATGCGACGCCGCATGTGAATCGCAGGTGGGTACTAAACTATGATCTCCAGGATTTCTTTCCATCGATAACCTTCCCACGGGTGCGTGGCATCTTCATAAAGCGGTTTCGATTACCGCCCGGTCCGGCAACAGTCCTCGCACGCCTTTGCTGCAATACAGGCGACACGCCGGATCATCTACCCCAAGGCGCGCCCACGTCGCCCATCATCTCCAATATGATATGCCATTCTCTGGATCACCAGTTCGTCCAGCTCGCCAAAAGGAACGGCGTCTTCTACACACGCTATGCCGACGACCTAACGTTTTCAACCAATAGGACAGCCTTCCCCTTAGGCATAGCTGAGACTTCAGGAGCACAATTGATTGGCGTGGGCAATGATGTAAAGGAGATCATCAAACATAATCACTTTGATCTAAACCATCGCAAGGCGAGAATATCAGGACGAGCCAGCCGCCAAGACGTGACTGGTCTAACGGTCAACAAGAGGATAAACGTTCGACGACGTCTGCCGCGAGAAATCCGCTCTATGCTGCATAAGTGGAAGGCGCACGGATACGAAGCAGCGGAGGTTGAATTTCACACGAAGTTCGACGTATATGGGCGTGGTGCCAACTATCGCAACGTCGTCTCCGGAAAACTGGCCTTCTTGCGAAACGTGCGTGGTATAGATGACCGGGTGTTCAGACGTCTCTATGGTTGGGCGAAGGAGCTAGACAACGATTCCTTTAGTGAACTACCTCCGCTGGCTACTAATGCGCCCTCTCTTGCAGAGGCCGTCAGGGATTTCCCTACCATCACCGCCAGCGATAATAAGCAAACCCGCCGTGGCTACTTGAAACGCATGTTCGCATCGGCCCGTGGAACGCTATGGGTAGTCGATCCCAACCTAAAGGCGGACCTGCTGACAGACCTCGTAGCGTCTATTGAACCGGGTCGTGTCTCAGATATTCGTCTCCTTTCTCGTGACGAACGCCTATCATCCCGTCAAAAAGTCAAATACACAACAAGTAGGCAATCTCTTTTGGCCAAGGGAGTGAACCTGGAGTGGCGTGTCCTGCCCCCGCCGCAACGATATTTCCATGACCGCTGGCTCGCGGATGACTCGGACTGCGTGTCCATTGGCGGGCCTTTCAGCAGTATCTATGATCCGAGACCGCCGCTCGGACAAAACCTCCTGGCTAGGCGCCCGGAGCAATTCGACACATGGTGGAATCGCGCAACGCCGTTGACTACTGGCTAGTTGTCACCGAATAATTAGGTGAGGGACGCAGGGCAGCCTCGCAACGCTGCGCGCTACGCCAAGCTTACGCAACCATGAGCGGTGTTGCCACCTTGCCGTCCGCCTTTGGACAAGCTCAGGTCTGGGGGGGAGGTTCCCTGCTCGTGGTGAGCCCCCTCGGCTGTGCTGAGGGCAAGCCTGTCAGACCACGGGCGGTCTACCTACGAGTCGCCCCGCCCCCCGTGGCTGAAGGTCCCCTTTGTGGGTGCCCGGTGGGTCTGTTGCCTGCCGATGGGGTAGTCCGCCAGGCCCACTCGTTGCAGCGCCTCGAGGCCGGGAGCGCCTGTCCGCAGGTCCCACCCGAGGGCCCTGTAGTACTGCTCCCGGATGCTGGCGAAGTGCGGTCCGATGCCGACCCGGCCTCGCGCTGGCCCCGAAGGTACAGGCTCCACCAGCCGGGGGCTGAAATCGCGCTCAAACTCCGGCTTGTGACCACGAAAGAGGGAGAGCAGGCGCAACAGGTTGGCTATCCTCTCTCCAACCAGCGTGGCCTCTTCCGCCTGAAAGTCCTCCCATCCCACGGCAGCCCGCACGGCCCTCGCCTCCAGCCCCAGCATCCCCTTGATGCTGGCCGGTGCCGCCAGCAGGCACACGCCCGTGGTGTCCTGCCACATCTTGAGGGCGTGGGATCTGGCGACAAACTCGCCCTTGCCCGCGGGGTCGTTGAGGTCGGTGGGGCCCTCGAGTCCCAGGTCCGGCAGGCTATTGGTGAGGGCCACCTGCCGGGCCGGGCCAGCCCCCGACAGGATGTACTGGAACACCAGCGGGATGCCCCGCACCCGGGGGTCGTGCTCCGTGTAGCCCATGCCCTTGATGTGCACGGCCATGTCTCCCACCCCGAACTGCTGGGCCGTGGCCCGCAGGCCCTGGGCGATGGTGGCACCGATGCCTTCTCGGCGCACGATGCGGTCCAGGAGCTCGATGACTGCCTCGTAGTTCCCCCATTGGAGGTCCAGGCCATCGGTGTCTTCCAGGGTGAGCAGGCCCTTGCTGTACGCCTCCATCAACATGGCGATGACGGCGGGCACCTCGGAGCAGTCCAGCCCCGAAGCGTCCAAAAGTCTAGCGAGAGCAACGCTCACCCCGGGTTCGGTGATGCCCAGATTGGGCCCCATGGCCTCCATCACCGTGCCCACGTAGCCCCGAAAGGGGCACCCTGTCATGGGCCCCGTAGTGATGGTCCCCTCGCTGTGGCACTGGATGTCGCAGCGCCAGGAGCCCACAGGCTTCAGCTTCCACTGGGGCACGTCTTCGGCCAGATGCCTGCCCCACTCTGCCGCCACCTCCGGGTCGGTCAGGTTCTTGCCCATGACGCGCCCATTCATGGCGTAGCCCTGCATGATGAGCAGCCCGTCGGCCCCGCTCTTGGAGGGCGGCTTGGGGCTGGCCTCCAGCGTTTGCCGCCACTCTTCAGAAAGCTCGACCATCTGGTCAGGCTCGGCGACGGGCACTTCGCCAGTGCCCCTGACGGCGATGGCCTTGAGCTTCTTGGCCCCCCAAACGATGCCGGGGGCTCCCTTGCTGGCGCCGAAGGAGCCGTCGCTACGGACCGAGGCGCCGGCGACGAGGTTTTCCCCCGCGGGCCCGATACAGGCCACGCTGATGTTCGCGGGGTCCCGGTGGTCTTCCTGGATGCGACGAGCAGTCTCAAAGGTATCCAGTCCCCAGTACTGGCCAGCGTCCCGCAGCTCCACTCTATCGTCGTCGATCCAGAGGTAGACGGGCGCAGAGGAGGCCCCCCGGACGGTGATGCCATCCCATCCTGCGTGCTTCAGTCTGGCCCCCCAGTACCCGTGGCCGTGGCTGATGCCCACGTGGTAGTGGACCAGCCCGTTCAGGCTGACGATGGTCCAGTTGGAGGAGCTGGGGACCAGGGTGCCTGTCAAGGGGCCGGTCAGGATGAACAGCGGGCACTCGGGGTCCGTCGGCTGCATGGACGGGGTGACCTCCCGAGAGAGGAGGTGCAGGCCAAGCCCTGCGCAGCCCACCCAGCGGCGCACGACGTCTTCTGGGGGGAGCGGGACCGCCCGCACCGCCCGCTCGGTCAGGTCCACCTCCAGAAGCCTTCCCCGGTAGCCGCCTCGGATGGCCATGGGTCACCCCCTACGAAGGATGTCGCCGATCGGTCCCAGTGTGTAAGAGCAACGTAGGGCTGGCCCCTGAACACGTCCTGAACGAAGGGCCTTGCACGCCTGACTATTTCCTGAAACTCGCGGTATGGACGTGGCGACGCTAGGTGAGGGGTTTTGGGATACCTTCAGGTATTGGCGACCCGGATGGGATTCGAACCCACGATCTCGGCCTTGACAGGGCCGCGTGTTAGCCGCTACACCACCGGGCCGCGCACGTTCATTATACGGGGCGCTGGCGGGCAAGAGAAGGCTCCCGACCCGTGGGCAAGAAAGGCCTGGAGCAGGCGGGAGAACAGGCTACCAGCAGTCGTGGCACAAAGACATGCCGCCCAACAGGTACCGAGGTCCCGCCCGCTGGCCACCCTTCAAGCGACCGGCCACTAGGCCTTGGCGTACTTGCCCGGGTCCCGCTCGAAGGAGCGCCGGCACCCGGGGCTGCAGAAGTAGTAGGTCTTCCCCTTGTACTCCGCCTTGCCTCCCGGCGGGTTCTTCTCATCTACCGTCATCTTGCACACCGGGTCGTTGGCTGGCATGCGACACCCTCCCTTGGTGAGCTAGCTGCGCGGGCCGGTCCCCTCGGCGGACTTAGCGCCGCTTTCAGGCGATGTCCCGCTTCAATGCCTCGAACTGCTCCCGGGTGATCTCTCCCCGGGCATAGCGCCTTTTCGCGATCTCCAGGGGGCCATCCTCGCGCCGTCCCCCGGAGAGCCTGGAGATGCCCCACACCACCAGCCCGATGATGGAGCCCCAGAACAGGAGCATCCACACCCAGCCCAAGGCCATCCAGCCCCAGCCCACGGCGCTATTGGAGTGCATCCAGAACATGTCGGCCCCCTTCCCTACTTCGGGCGATACCGCCGCAGCCGCAGCGAGTTGCTGACCACCGAAACGGAGCTGAAGGCCATGGCGGCCGCGGCCAGGACGGGGTTCAAGAAGCCGTAGTCGCCAAGAACGTAGCGCAGCGCAAAGGGCACGCCCCCGTCCCGGAACACCAGGTACAGGATGCCCGCGGCCACGGGGATGAGCGCGGAGTTGTAGAAGAAGGCCCAGAACAGGTTCTCCTTGATGTTCCGGATGGTCGCCTTGGAGAGGCCGATGGCCTGGGCGATGCCTCGCAGGTCGGCGCGCATGAGGGTCACGTCAGCCGCCTCCATGGCCACGTCGGTCCCGGTGCCGATGGCGATGCCCACGTCGGCCTGGGCCAGGGCGGGAGCGTCGTTGATGCCATCGCCCACCATGGCGACAACCTTCCCTTCCTCCTGGAGAGCGCGGACCTGGGCCACCTTCTGGTCGGGGAGCACCTCGGCCAGGACCCGGTCGATGCCCACCTGACGGGCGATGGCCTCGGCGGTGCGGCGGTTGTCGCCGGTGAGCATCACCACCTCGAGCCCGAGGCGGTGCAGAGCGCGGACCGCCTCTATGGACTCGGCCCGCAGCGTGTCGGCCACGGCGACGATGCCCACCACCCGGCCGTCCATGGCCACGAACATGGGGGTCTTGCCTTGCTGGGAGAGTTCCTGGGCCCGGGCCTCCAGGCCATTGAGGGCCAAGCCCCGGGCCTCCATCATGGCCCGGTTCCCCAGGGCCACTTGTACCCCATTCACCCTGGCCTCGATGCCGTGACCCGGGACAGCCACGAACTCCCGAGGCTCCTCCAGCGGCAGGCCCCTGGACTTCGCCGCCTCCACGATGGTCTCGCCCAGGGGATGCTCGGAGCCCCGCTCCGCGGAAGCGGCCAGGCGCAGGAGCTCTCCTTCGGCGACAGTGGTGGCCACGATGTCGGTGACCACGGGTTTCCCTTGGGTCAGGGTGCCGGTCTTGTCCAGCACCACCGCCTGGATCTTGTGGGCCCGCTCCAGGGCCTCGGCGTTGCGGATGAGGACGCCTTGCTCCGCCCCCTTGCCGGTGCCCACCATGATGGACGTGGGGGTGGCCAGGCCCAGGGCGCAGGGGCAGGCGAGGATGAGCACGGCCACCATGTTGAGCATGGCATAGGTGAGGGCCGGGTCCGGCCCCAGGAACAGCCACACGGCGAACGTGAGAGCCGCGATGCCGATGACGGTGGGGACGAAGTAGCTGGTTACCACGTCCGCCAGGCGCTGGATGGGCGCCTTGGACCCCTGGGCCTCCTGGACCAGCCGGATGATCTGGGAGAGGACGGTGTCGCGGCCCACCTTGGTGGCCCGGAAACGGAAGCTGCCCGTCTTGTTCATGGTAGCGCCGAAGACCAGGGAGCCGGCGTGCTTCTCCACGGGAAGGCTTTCGCCCGTGAGCATGGACTCGTCAAGGGCGGAGGCGCCATCCGTCACCTCGCCGTCCACGGGGACACGCTCGCCCGGACGGACCAGAACGGTGTCGCCAGGGACCACGTCATCGATGGGGATGTCCCGCTCAACGCCATCCCGCAGCACGCGGGCGGTCTTGGGGCGCAGGCCCATGAGCTTGCGGATGGCCTCGGAGGTCTGTCCCTTGGCACGCGCCTCGAGATAGCGGCCCAGCAGGATGAGGGCGATGATGATGGAAGCAGTATCGAAATAGGTCTTGGCCGTCTGGGAGGAGGTGGTCACCAGCCCGGGCGCGACGGTAGCCACGGCACTGTAGGCGTAGGCCACGCTCGTGCCCAGGGCGATGAGGGTGTTCATGGTAGAGGTCCGATGCTTCAGGGCACCCCACGCCCCGTGGTAGAACTGCCATCCGGCCCAGAACTGGACGGGGGTTGCCAGGGCCCACAGGACGTACCCGTTCTGGAGGAGGCGCGGCACCCAGGGGAACCACTCGGGGAAGCTGCCCAGGAAGATGGCCGCGCCCAGGGCCGAGGCCACCAGCACCTTGGTGCGCAGCGTCCGCACCTCCCGGGTGCGGGCCAGCCGCTCCCGGTCGTCCTGCTCCTCGCCCGTCTGCCCGGCCACGCTCACCACGGAGTAGCCGGCGTCGCTGACCGCAGAGCGCATGTCCTCCAGGGCAACGGCGCCCCTCAGGTACTGGACGGTGGCCTGTTCGGTGGCCAGGTTCACCGAGGCTGAGACCACCCCGGGCACCTCCTTCAGCGCCTCCTCCACGTGGCCGACGCAGGAGGCGCAGGTCATGCCTCCGATGTTCAGGGTGACCTTCTCCACCGCAGCCGTGTAGCCGGCGCTATCCACCGCTTCGACCAGCGCTTTGGCGGTGACCTGAGCGGGGTCGAGCACCACCCGGGCGGTCTCGGTGGCCAGGTTCACCTGGGCCTGCGCCACGCCCGGCACCTCCTTGAGCGCCTCTTCCACGTGGGCGACGCAAGAGGCGCAGGTCATGCCGTCAACGTTGAGGGTCATCTCGCGGGTCGTCTTGGTGGTCATGCTCGTTCGATTCTCTCCCATGTCCATGACTTTTGGCGGTGCTCATCCTTCGACAGGCTCAGGATGAGCGAGAGGTACGTTATCGGTCCCGCAGGTTGTACAGGTCCATGAGCTCGCCCAGCACCTGGCTGTCATGGCCGTCGCGGACGCCTTCCAGGACGTGGGTGTGCAGATGCCCCTCCAGGATGAGGGCCTCGACCTTTCGGATTGCCTGGCGGACGGCGTAGGTCTGCTTGAGCACGTCCACGCAGTAGTGCTCCTGATCGATCATGCGACGGATGCCCTGGAGGTGGCCCTCGACGTAGTTGAGACGCTTCAGGGCCTCCTCTTTCACCTCTGGTAGCATGGCAGCACCCTCCGCCCTGGGGCCTGAACGGTTGCTGAAACCTCCCGTGTACCCCTACCCCCTGGGTGGGGGTCACTCTGTAGTGTACCGTCACGGCAGTTGCGTGTCAAGGGCTGTGCCCCAAGGCGAGCGACGGCTCGGAAGATCACGGAGCGACCCTCGCCTTCAGGCGTGGGTATCATGCCGTCCCCTTCAGGAGGCGGTCCGAAACCCATCTCCGAATAGCCGTGACTCCTCCGTGGTCACTAGAACTTATCTCAAAACCCTCACCCCCTGGCCCCCTCTCCCGCCTCAGGGGGGAGAGGGGGGGGTGAACGAATCTGGGGGACCCCCCCAAGCCCCTGGCCAAGGGGGGGCCACCCCCCCAGG
>JACQOS010000136.1 GCA_016202425.1 Chloroflexota bacterium | reverse complement strand
GCCATCCTCATCGAGATGATTCGGGGTGCGGGGGGTTATGAGGTCGTGGAGGTCACGGACCCTCGCCCCGAGCTGTGGGGGACTGAGATCCTCGGCGTCCCCATCCGGGGCGGGGACGATCGCCTCCCCGTCCTTCATGACGCGGGAGTTGCAGCCGCCTTCGTAGGTGTCGGGTCGGTCAAGTCGGTCGCAGTCCGGAAGCGCTTGTTCGAGCAGGCAGTTTCCCTGGGATTCGAGCTGATCACGGTGATCCACCCTAGGGCGGTCGTGGCCCCGTCTGCGCAGATCGGGAGAGGCACGATGGTGCTTCCGGCTGCCGTAATTCATACCCGGGCCACCATCGGTGACAATGTGACCATCTATTCAGGGGTTCTCGTCGAGCACGACACTGAGGTAGGGCATCACGCGCATCTCTCCCCGGGGGTGCACGTCGCCGGGGGTGTCCGGATCGGGGCGGAGTGCTTCATCGGGATTGGGGCCTCTATCATCCAGAACGTGAGGATTGGTGTGCGGGCAGTCGTAGGGGCCGGTGCGGTCGTGCTGCACGACATTCCCGAAGGATGCACTGCGCTGGGAGTTCCCGCCCGCCTGCTGCGCAGGGCCGAAAGGAACACAGCCTTGGTGGAGGAGCGGGCAGATTGAACATCCGTATCATCCCGCGGCTGGACATCAAGGGCCCCAATCTGGTCAAGGGCATCCATTTTGAAGGCCTGCGGGTGCTTGGCAAGCCCGAGCGGTTCGCCCGCTACTACTACGAACAGGGGGCGGACGAACTGATTTACCTGGATGCCGTGGCGAGCCTCTACGGCCGGAACAGCCTGCTGGAGATCGTGGAGCGAACCGCGCGCGATATCTTTATTCCGTTGACGGTAGGGGGCGGCCTGAGGAGCGTAGAGGACATCCGGATCGTCCTGCGGGCTGGGGCGGACAAGGTGTCGATCAACACGGCAGCAATCGGCCGCCCGGAATTCATCCAGGAGGCTGCGAAAACCTTTGGCTCCTCCACCATCGTTGTATCCATCGAGGCCATTCGACGGCCGGATGGAACCTACGAGGCCTACGTGGACTATGGGCGCCAGCGAACCGGCGTCGATGCCTTTGCGTGGGCTATGCGGGCCGCGGAGTTGGGGGCCGGTGAGCTCTTGGTGACGTCGATCAATAAGGAAGGCACAGGCAAGGGGTTCGATCTTGAACTGACCCGCCGGATTGCCGAGGCCGTGCCGATCCCCGTCATCGCCGCGGGCGGGGCCGGGAAGATCAGCGACGTCCATGACGTGATCGCGCAGGGCAGGGCTGACGCCGTCTGTCTTGCGTCGCTCCTTCATTACAACGCTCTCAACCATCTGCGGGCCGAGGACGACGACTATTCTCAGGAGGGCAACATCGAGTTCCTGCGCCAGCGCGTGCGCCTCTCCCATATTCAGGACACGTCGCTACCGGACATCAAAGCATTTCTCGAAGCGCGAGGGGTTGGCTGCCGGTGGCGACAACCAGCGCCAGCCAATGCCTGAGCGAAAAGCACTGCAGGTCGCAGTCGTGGACTACGGCCTGGGCAACCTTTACAGCGTTAAGCAAGCCTGCGAACACGTCGGTCTGGGCGCTGCGATAACCTCGTCGAAGCAGGAGATTCTGTGCTCGGATGCCGTGATCTTGCCAGGAGTGGGGGCCTTCGGCGACGCGATGGCGAGCTTGCGCAGGCTCGACCTGACCGGCGTCATCCGGGATATTGCTTTATCTGCGAAGCCCTTGCTGGGGATCTGCCTGGGGATGCAATTGTTGATGACTGAGAGTTGTGAGTTTGGTAGGCACCAGGGGCTAGGCATCATCACGGGCACAGTGGAGCGCCTTCAGAGTTCGGACAAGGGAGGCAGACGTCTCAAGGTACCGCAGGTCGGATGGAATCACATTTGGCGGGTTCGGGAGTGGACCGGCACACCACTAGGTGGGCTGGGGGATGGCGACTTCATGTACTTCGTGCATTCGTACTACGTATCTCCTGCGGATACGGGGATGATTCTCAGTGTTTCAAGATATGGCGTGACGCAATTCTGTTCCAGCCTGCAGCGGCGCAATATTTTTGCGTGTCAGTTTCACCCGGAACGCAGTGGTCAACCGGCGTTGCGAATTTATCATAACCTCAAGGCCCTCTTGGAGAAGGCTGTGTCCTGAGAAGACTGAAGACCAAGGATCCCTCTAGTCTCTGCTGAGCGGCGGTCGGGCTGGAATAACTGGTTTGTGGGGGTGATCGGTGGAGAGAGAACTTGACAGTCCGGTTCGTTCAGGGGGAAGCGGTCCATGACTCGTAAGCGTGATGTAATTTCCCTGTATGGCTTACGAACTGAGGTCAGGTATTGCGTGAGATGTGTAGTTTCTAATCAGCGACCACGCATTACGTTCGACGAAGAAGGTGTGTGCAGTGCGTGTCGCTACGCGGAGCGCAAGCGCCGCGAAATCGACTGGGAGAAAAGGGAAAGAGAGTTATGTGATCTGTTGGATAAACATCGGCGGAGGGACGGCTCGTATGACGTGATTGTGCCTTGTAGTGGTGGCAAGGACAGTGCCTTCGTAGCGCACCAGCTGAAATATAGGTATGGCATGCATCCCCTGACGGTGACTTGGGCGCCGCACCTGTACACGGAGATCGGCTGGAGGAATCTCCAGAACTTCATTGCGGCCGGTTTTGACAACCTTTTGGCTACACCGGACGGGCGCGTCCATCGACAACTGACGCGGTTGGCTTTCGAACACCTCGGTGATCCTTTTCAGCCTTTCATTTATGGTCAGAAGGCTTATCCGATGCAGATTGCCACGAAGTATAAGATTCCTCTGATTATGTTTGGCGAGAATGGAGAAGTTGAGTACGGGGGTGATTCAAAGAATGAGAACAGTGCAACGCATGACCTTCATGAGGACCTGATCAAACACTACTTCTCTAGCGTAGGCCCAGAGCGGTGGGCGGAATATGGTGTACCGCGAGAGGAAGTGCGGCGATATATGCCTCCAGACCTCCGGGAGATGATGGAGGTCGGATTGGAGTGCCACTTCTTCGGGTACTACAAAAAGTGGATCCCCCAGGAGAATTACTACTATGCGGTCGAGCATACGGGATTCCAGGCAAACCCGGAGGGTCATTCAGAGGGAACTTACTCCAAATATGCCAGCCTGGACGATCAGATCGATGGTTTTCACTTCTACATGTCCTTTGTGAAATTCGGGATAGGCCGGGCGACTGCTGACGCGTCCCACGAGATTCGTGATGGGCACTTGACACGTGAAGAGGGCGTGGCTCTGGTTCGCCGCTTCGATGGGCAATTCCCCCAAAGATACTTTAAGGTCTTCTTGGAATACACAGGGCTGACAGAGGAACGGTTCTGGGAGTGCGTCGACTCCTGGCGGTCTCCACACTTGTGGGAACGAGTGAATGGCGAGTGGAGGCTTCGGTTTCAGGTCTCGTAGGGGGCGTCGGCGGGCGGGCGAGTCAGGGCCCGGGACCGCAGGAGCGAAGGAAGTGATTGACATTTCGGACGTATGCATTTCCCCGCGGCACACGTTGCGGGCGGCGATGCTGTGTATTGATCGAAACTGTCAGGGAATTGCCCTGGTGGTTGACAGTGAGGGCCGCTTGCTTTTTACGATCACAGATGGTGACCTCCGGCGGGCGGTATTGCGCGGGTTGAGCTTGGAGTTGACTGTCGAGGAGTGGGCGAGACAGCGAGCAGAACCCGGGAATCTACATCCCGTCACGGTGTCCGTTGGCACGCCGCCGGCAGAATTGTTGCGGCGCATGCAGGCAGAAGGACTCAGGCATATCCCGCTACTCGATGAGGCCGGGAGGGTGGTCGATCTCGCTTTATTGAGCGAGATGGTCAAAGAAGAGCACCTGAATGTGAGTGCAGTTATCATGGCGGGGGGCAGTGGCACCCGCCTTCGTCCCCTCACCGAAGAGACACCGAAGCCCATGCTACCCGTCTGCGATCGTCCAATTATGGAGATCATCATCCAGCAGTTGCGGGATGCAGGTATCAAGCGGGTCAACGTTACCACTCACTACAGCGGGAAGAAGATCATTGAGCATTTCGGCGACGGGCGACAGTTCGGCGTCGAGCTCACCTACGTGACCGAAGACCGCCCGCTCGGCACGGCTGGTGGCCTGGGGCTGATGGACCCTCCCAAGGAGACGATGCTGGTTATCAACGGCGACATCCTCACCCGAGTAAACTTCCGCGCCTTGCTCGCCTATCACCGTGAGCACCGCGCTGACCTCACCGTGGCGGTGCGTCAGTACGACTTTCAAATGCCTTTTGGTGTCATCGAGTGCGAGGGTTCCTCGGTTCGCCGCCTGACCGAGAAACCGGTGCTCGGCTTTCTTGTCAACACCGGTATCTATCTGCTTGAGCCGGTGGTTCACGGTTTCATCCCCAATGGGGAGCGCTTCGACATGACGGACCTCATCCAGCGCCTCCTGGACGAAGGCCGGCCAGTGGTCGGCTTCCCCATCCACGAATATTGGCTGGATATCGGGCATCCGGAGACTTATGAGCAAGCGCAAAAGGACAGGGCGAAATGGGGAATGCCCCAGGATTACCCCAGTCTCCCATCGAGGTGACAGTTAGGAGTGATCGGGTGAACTGGCAAGGAAAGCGGGTTCTGGTCACGGGGGCCGGTGGTTTTATCGGCAGTCACCTGACAGAGAGACTTCTTGCTTTGGGCGCCCGGACGCGTGCCCTGGTCCACTACCGTGCGGACGGCACCTGGGGATGGCTCGATGACTGTAAGTACAAGGACGAGATCGATGTACTCGCCGGAGATATTCGGGACCGCGATAGTGTAGCGAAAGCCATGCGGGGCACGGAGATCGTCTTCCACCTCGCGGCGCTTATTGGGATTCCGTATTCTTACCATGTGCCTCTTTCTTATGTGTGCACGAACGTCGAGGGAACGCTCAATGTCCTGCAGACAGCACGAGACCTCGCCGTCGAGCGTATCGTGCATACCTCGACCAGCGAGGTCTACGGTTCTGCAAGATATGTCCCGATGGGCGAAATGCATCCGCTCCAGGCCCAATCACCCTATGCAGCCACCAAGATTAGCGCAGACAAATTGGCTGAGTCCTTCTTTCTGTCTTTTGGGTTGCCTGTCGTGACTGTGCGGCCTTTTAATACGTACGGTCCCCGCCAGTCGGCGCGCGCCATCATCCCGACCATCATCACACAGTGTCTGAGCGGAAGTAGCGTCTGCCTGGGCAACGTACACCCCACGAGAGACTTGACCTATGTCACTGACGTCGTAGAGGGGTTTGTACTGGCTGCAGGGTCGGCGGAGGCAATCGGTTGCACCATCAATATCGGCTCCGGAAATGAGATCAGCATTAAGGATCTGGCGTGCCTGATCGGAAACCTCCTCGACCGAACAATTGTGATCCAAGAGGAAGGTGAACGAGTGCGGCCGGAGAAGAGCGAGGTCGAGCGGCTGCGAGCGGATATTCGCATTGCTCTTCAGATCCTTGGATGGAAGCCGTCTATTTCGCTTGAGGACGGTCTCCGGCTTACGATCGGATGGTTGCGGGGACGCCTGAGTGGATACCGTCCGAGGACTTACGCCCTCTAGTCGGGGCGGGGCCCCTGCTGCAGCGGGATTCATCCCGCTCTCCGTGCCCGAAATCCGGGGGAACGAGTGGAAGTACGTCCAAGAGTGCCTGGACAGCGGCTGGGTTTCGTCGGTGGGGGCGTTCGTGGGCCGCTTCGAGCAGATGATAGCGGCTTACGTGGGTGCGAACTACGCAGTGGCAACTGTGAACGGGACTGCCGCGCTGCATATTGCGGTGCTTGTGGCCGGGGTCAAGCCGGATGATGAAGTACTCGTGCCCAGCTTGACTTTTATCGCTCCGGCCAATGCTATCCGCTACGTAGGCGCCTGGCCCGTCTTCGTTGATGCCGAGCCTGAGTACTGGCAGCTGGACTGCCAGAAGGTCGTCGATTTTCTGGAGCGAGAGTGTCAATGGCGCAATGGCGAACTGTACAACAAGATGAGTCGCCGGCGGGTCAAGGCTATTCTGCCTGTTCACATTTTGGGACATCCAGTGGACATGGACCCGTTACTGGAGGTAGCTCAAAAGTACAACCTAATGGTTATTGAGGATGCTACGGAAAGTCTGGGTGCGAGGTACAAAGACCGCATGGTGGGTCATCTGGGCGACATTGCTTGCTTCAGTTTCAACGGCAACAAGATCATCACTACGGGCGGCGGTGGCATGATCGTCACGGACAAGGAAGGCTGGGCGCGCCAGGCGAAGTACCTCACGACCCAGGCAAAGAACGACCCGGTCGAGTATATTCACAAGGAAATTGGCTATAACTACCGACTGACCAATATCCAGGCTGCGATAGGTTGCGCCCAGTTGGAGCAGCTCGATAACTATATTGCCGTTAAGCGCCGGATCGCTGCCACCTACACCTGTGGACTGAGGGACGTACGTGGCATCACTGCCATGCGTGAGGCATCATGGGCCTCTAGTATTTTCTGGATGTATACGGTGCTGATAGATGAGCTGGAGTACAGCATGGACAGCCGGGCGCTGCTAGAGCGATTGAGCGACGCGGGTATTGAGGCTCGGCCACTGTGGCAGCCGCTGCATCGAAGCCCGCCGCACGCCGCATCGCAGGCCACGGATTGCTCCGTCGCCGAGCGTCTCAACCGGGATGCCCTGAGCTTGCCGTGTTCGGTTGGCCTGGGAGACCAGCAAAAGCGTGTGCTAGACGCTCTGAAAATGCCGAAAGACCACGAGCGTAGGTATTGAAGAGGAGATTACCGGTTTTATTTTCCTCGGCAATTATGCGTTGGACGACCAGTCAACGATTGTGCGCCACGGCTTACCAAGCATCGAGCAGATATAGCTGTGCCATGAACCCAAAAAGAAAGGTAATTCTGTACTACGCCCTGCCCCAGGTGCTGAGCGTGGCCGACCTGCTCGTCACGTACGGGTCCACCACCGCCCTGGAGGCGATGCTCCAGACCAAGCCGGTCCTCATCCTCATCCTCACCCGGAAGCGCGACCTCGTCCCTTCCGTCGCCCAGGGGACGGCAACCGGGGTCTATTAGGAGCGTGATCTTGTCCCGGCGGTGCATTGGGCCCTGGCGGCGGAGGCCCGTCCCGGGAAGGAGGGCCGGCGGCGCTGGCTCTTGCTCCGGGAGGTGGCGAACGTGCAGGACGGCCAGGCGATGCGGAGCCTCACGGCCCTTGTGGAGGCGATCCTGGCCGGCCGGGCTGCGGCAGTGTAGTGCGGCGGATGGGGGCGATGGCCTGGCGAGAGATCTTCCGGAAGGCGCTGGGGGGGATCGCGTGGAATACTGCGGTCCAGTGCGTGGATCGCATCGTCGGCATGGCCTCCGGGCTTCTCATGGCTTATTACTTGAGCCGCTACTTGGGGGTGGAAGGGTACGGCAAGTACGGCACGGTCCTGGCGTTCGTCCCGTTGTTCCGGATCGTGGCCGAGTGGGGCCTGGACACCGTGGCGACCCGCGAGATCGCCCAGCGGCGGGACCGGGCGAACCACTACGTGGGCACGCTGCTCGTCTTGAAGGGTTTCCTGTGCCTGGCCGCTGTCGGCCTCTGCTGGCTTGTCCTGGCGGTTATGTACTACCCGGTGGACACCGCCGCGGCCATCCGGATCTACTCGATGGTGCTCCTGTTCGTGGCGCTCGAGTCCATCGATGTAATCTTCTATGTGGACCAGCGAATCAATTTCGCGATGGTGGCGGGCATTGCCGGAACCCTCGCCAATCTGCTGCTCCTGTTCGTCGTCATCGCCCGGGACCTGGGGCTGACCGGCATCGTGACCTCAGCGCTCATTGCGATGGGGGTGCGCTACGCCCTGGTGGTCCTCTTCTCGCGGCGGCTCGTCCGCCCAGCGCTGGGGGTGGACCTGGCCCTGTGGCGGGCCCTGGCTCGGGAGGCCTGGCCCATCGGGGCATCCGGGGTCTGCGTGGCCCTGTACAACGGGGCGACGGTCCTCCTCTTGTCCAAGCTCGCCGACGAGCGAGCGGTCGGCATCTACATCGCGGGGGCTCGCATCCCGGCGGCACTGGGCTTCATCCCGATCGCCGTCATCAATACCGTCTTCCCCCTCTTCTCGCGGTACGCCGTCTCCGATCCCGGCATGCTGGCCCGGATCTACGCCCGGGTGACCGACCTCATCATCCTCGCTGCCCTCCCCCTGGCGGTGGGGCTTACCCTGTTGGCCCCACGGGTCATCGGCTTCCTTTATGGGCAGCGGTTCGGGGAAGCCAGCGCGGTCCTGCAAGTCATGATGTGGCAGGCGGCTGCGGCATTCGTGGCCATGGTGGGCGCTTTTCTGATGGTGGCGTTGGGCGAGCAGAAGACGAACCTGGCCATAGCCGTCCTCTCCACCGCGCTCCTGGTTGGGGGCAACGTTCTGGTGATCCCGCGCTGGTCGTACCTGGGGGCGGTCTGGGTCGGCCTGGGGACGCAGGTCGCTACCCTCCTCTGCATCACGGCGTTCCTCAAGTGGCGGGCGAACCTCGTGCCCTCTCTCGTCGCCGTGGGCAAGGCCGGCGTCGCAGCGGCGGCAGCGGGGCTGGTGGTACACCTCGCGGGGGACGCCTCCCCGATCTGGGGCGTGCTCGGCGGGGCGCTGCTCTATGCCGGGCTCATGCCGCTGATGGGCGCCATCCGGGTGGCTGACCTCCGTCTGCTCCTTTGGAGAGCCGAGGGATGAGACCCTGTCCCCTTTGTGGCCAGCGGGACGATCTGCCAAGCGCCGCCGCTGGCCGGGCGAGGGGCGGCGGGGGCGGCGACGCCCCCTGGGTGGCATGCCGTGGCTGCGGTCTCCTCCTCCGCGATGCCCCACCCGGGCCGTTCGTGGACCACTGTGGCGAGGAATATTTCGCCCCGACCTCAGCGGAACTCCTCGCCCATCTTCGACGGCGGGCGGCCGGGCGGCTGCAGAAAGTGTCCCGCTACCGCCGGGGGGGACGGCTCCTCGAGGTCGGCTGCGGGGCAGGCGAGTTCCTGGAGGCGTGCGCGGCCCAGGGTGGGTGGGAGGTGCAGGGGATCGAGCCCTCGCCCGCTGGGGCAGCTCCGGCGCGGGCGCGGGGGCTGGATGTGACCTGCGCGCCGCTCGAAGATGTCGCGCTGCCGTCTGCCGCCTTCGACGTCGTCGTGGCGTGGCATGTTCTGGAGCACCTGTGGGATCCCCTCGCCGCCCTGCAGCAGCTCGGCGCAACGCTCCGCGCGGACGGTATGCTCTTCCTTGAGGTGCCGAATGCGTCCTGCCTGGGGGCCCGGCTGTTCCGCCAGCAGTGGATCTCTATGGCGAGCCCCGGGCACACGGTCCTGTTCACGGCGCGCACCCTCGGTGCCCTCCTAGCGCGGGCGGGGTTCCGGGTCTTTGCGTGGCCAGACCCGACTGGGGCCGACCTCGTGGACGCCCGGTATACCATCGCTGTGTCACTCCGGGCAAGGGTGCAGGCCACGTTCCCGGGGTTACTGGGCCACGGGGCCGGGAGGCCGGCAGGTGCAATCGTGCCCGGCCCCTCGCTCGGGAGGCCGTGGTCCGCACCGCTCCGTCTGGCCCGGCGGCTGGCATTCCGGAGCGCCACCGGGATGGTCTTCCGGGCCGAGCGATCCCTTGGGCCTCGACCCGTCCTGTGCGTGACTGCGGCGCGGGCCACAGCCAGGGACGCGGCATGACGGCAGCAGCGCTCCGCCCGGACCTGACCATCTCCATCGTGAACACGGACAACCGGCGGCTGCTCAAGGACTGCCTCTCCTCGATTCCAACCGGGAGCGAGGGCCTGGAGACCGAGGTCTTCGTCGTGGATAATGCCTCCACCGACGGCAGTGGCGACATGGTCGCGAGGGAGTTCCCCGGCGTGCACCTCCTCGGCAACCGCGAGAGGCATGGCTTCGCGGCCAACCACAACCAGGTCCTCCGCCAAGCGCGGGGACGGCACACCCTCATCCTGAACGAGGACACCGTGGTGCGGCCCGGCGCGCTCCTGGCCATGGTCGGGTATATGGACCACCACCCGGAGGTCGGGATGCTGGGATGCCAGCTCCTCAACCCCGACGGGACCCCGCAGACGTCCTGCTACTGCGCCTTCCCGTCCCTCTTGTTCTCGTTCCTGGAGAGCAGCCTGCTGTACGCAGTGCTCGACCGGTTCTTCCCGAATACCCGCTACCCGGGGCGGATGACGCAGCCGCTCGACCGCTGCCGGGAAACTCACGAGGTGGCCCATCTCCTGGGGGCGGCGATCCTCATCCGGCGGGCGGCACTGGAAGAGGTGGGCCTGCTGGACGAGGGTTTTTACATCTACCGGGAGGAGACAGACCTTTGCCTGCGGTTCCGGCGCCGGGGGCACAAGATCGTCTACTTCCCCGAGGCGCACATCGTCCACCTGGGAGGGGAATCCATGGGCCGGGAGCCAGAGCGGGCGACCCGCATCCGTCTCCAAAGCAACCTGCGGTACTACCGGAAGCACCGTGGGCTGCTGGTGGCAGGCCTCTGGTGGGCGACCAGCCTGGCCGGCTGCCTCCTGGCCATCGCCTGGACCACCCTGGCGGCGCGGTTGCGCCCCCGCGGCCGGCAGTTCTACCGAGCCCTCACGGCCCGGTCACTCACGGCGCTCCGCCTGCACTTTCGGCTGGGTGTGGAGGGGCCAGCGGCCGTCCGGAAGGGGTGCGAGTGAGCCCGCCGGCGGGACAGGACCTTCATCAGGCTGGCTCGCCGGAGGTATTCGAAGCGGAGTGGTCTGCGGCCATCGGCGGGCTACGGAGGGGGGGCAGGCCGCCACAGGATGATCCCACATTGGCGTTCTTCACGGCAGAGCGTTGCCAGGCCCTGGAGAGGCTCTTCGCCAAATCGCCCGGGAGGCGGATCCTGAACTGCGGGTCCGGGTCGGGGTACTGGATGCGCGCCCTCGCCGCGCGCGGCTACAAAATGGTGGGCCTTGATATCTCCCCGGCAGCACACCAACTGGCGCAGATGAACGCCCGCCGGTTCGGCCTCCCGGGGGCGTTCGTGCTGGGGGGCGTCCATCGGCTGCCGTTTCGCGACGGGACATTCGACGGCGTGATCAGCTTCGGTCTGCTGGAGCACTTCGCATCGGTCGAGCCGGTCATAGCCGAGATGGCCCGCGTCCTCCGCCCGGGAGGGGTGTTCGTGGCGGACGTCATCACGCGCCGTTGGTCAGTGCACTCCCTGGAGAAGGGAATTAATTTCCTGCACCACGTGGCCGGCCGGACGCTGCGCCTGCGATGGCGGAGGCTTCCCGAATGCGTCCGCCTGCTCCGGGAAGGGTTCTACGAGAATTCGCTGTCCTGGCGGGTGTACACGGCCGCCATGGAGCGGGCCGGGCTTATGGGCTGCCGGGTCTTCGGGGTGCGCGCCTTCCCCCTCCTGCAACTGCCGGGGGCCCTGGGGCGAGGGTACGCGCGTCTGGTCCGGCGCAGCCAGCGTTGGTGGAGGCAGTTCGATTCCTCCGGCTCGGCTCTCTCGCTGGCGTGGGGCGCCATCTGGGCTTTCACGGGAATGAAGGGCGACCCGGCAGGTCGAGGCGCGGGGGCGATGGCCGCGACGTGTGCGGCCGCCGCCTCCACCGGCGCGGAACCGGATGTCCGCGAAACAGCGGCGCCTGGACGACGAACGTGCTGAGCTACTCGGAACACGTGGCCCAGAACGTGCGCTTTTACGGGGGGTATGCGGCACGGGAAGAGGACCTGTGGCCCTGGATGCGGCCGCGGGTGGAGGTGATCTGCGGGCTCCTGCGTGAGATCACCGACAAGGGTCTCGTCGCCGACGTCGGCTGCCACACGGGCCTCGCCGCGTGCGAATACCTCCGGAGCGGCGCAGGCGCAGTCCACGGGTACGATGTCTCCGAGGAGGCGCTGGCGGTGGCACGACGGCGAGGGATCCCTGCAACTTACTGGAACGCCGACGGGACCCCCTGCCCCGCGGGGGACGGGACGTACGACGTGGTGATCGCCGCCGACATCGTCGAGCACCTGGTGAACACCGACAGCTTTGCGGCCGAGTTGCACCGGATTCTTAAGGCCTCTGGGCATCTGATCGTCTCCACCCCGAATCTGGCCTCCTGGTACAACCGGCTGCGCCTGCTGCGCGGGGTCGTCCCGGACAGTTACCCAGGGACCTCGGGGACGACGAAGAAGGATCCGCTCATTGATCTAAACCACATCCGGATCCACACCCTGGACGAATGGCAGCATTTCTTCAGGCAACATGGCTTCCGGGTCGGGCAGGTGCGCGGAGCCTCCCTGAAGTGTCTATTGCGCGGTGGGCTCAAAACGCAGGTGTTAAAAGTTCTCGACCGCTTGGCCACGCGGCGGCCGTCTCTGGCGAATATCGTGGTCCTCGTGTTGCAACGTTAGGGAGGGGGAGCGCAGGAGAGCGGTGAGACCATGCGCGTGCTCGTCCTGGGAGGAGCGGGGTTCATCGGGTCGCACCTGGTGCGCCTACTTCGCGACCGCGGCTACGAGGTCCGGGTATTCGACACGCTTGACCCACAGGTCCACGGGGCCGACGGCGGCCCGCCGGCCTCCGTGCGCCGGGGCGTGGACTTCGTGCGTGGGGACATCCGGGACCCTGAGGCCCTGCGCGGCGTCCTGGACGGCGTCGGCCTGCTGGTCCACCTTGCGGCCGTGGTCGGGGTGGGCCAGTCCATGTACCAGATGGCGCGGTACATGGAGGTGAACGCGGGCGGTACCGCCACCCTCCTGGACCTCCTGGCCCATGTCCCGCACGCGGTACGAAAGATCGTCGTGGCCTCCTCGATGTCGATCTACGGGGAAGGAGCATACCGGTGCGGGCAGTGTGGCCCGGTGGCCCCGGGACTGCGGCCGACGGGGCAATTGCTGCGGCGCGAGTGGGAGCCGACCTGCCCGCAGTGCGGCGAGGCCGTGACCGCTACGCCCACGCCGGAGACCAAACCTCTCCTGCCCGCGTCGGTCTACGCCATCTCCAAGCGGGACCAGGAGGACCTGTGCCTCTGCTTTGGGCGGGCCTACGGCATCCCCACGGTGGCCTTGCGGCTGTTCAACGTCTACGGACCGGGCCAGGCCCTGTCGAACCCATACACCGGGGTCGCGGCCATCTTCTCGGCGCGGCTGCTTAACGGCAAGCCCCCGCTGATCTTCGAAGACGGCCGGCAGAGCCGGGACCTCATCCACGTCCATGACGTGTGCCGCGCCATCCTCTTGGCCATGGAGCGGGAGGAGGCGGATGGCCTTGTCCTCAACGTGGGGACGGGGCGGCCGACCACGATCCTCGACCTGGCTCGGGCGCTGGGAGTGGGACTGGGCTGGGACGGCGATGTGGAGGTCCTGGGACGGTTCCGGGAGGGGGACATCCGCCACTGCTACGCCGACATCTCCCGGATCCGGGCCGTGCTGGGCTTCGAGCCCGAGGTAGACCTTGCCACGGGAGCGGGGGAGCTGGTGGAGTGGGTGCGGGCACAGCGGCCCGAGGACGGCGTGGACCGGGCGCGGCACGAGTTGGAAGCGAAGGCGCTGATCAAGTAGGGCGGGGACCGCCATGGTACGGACAGCCCGCGACTGGGACTGGCAAGCCCTCCGGGAGTTCTATGAGGGCGAGTACCTGGATCGGTACTCGCTACACCCGGAGCACTGTGACGACAAGTTCGCCAAGCTTCTGCCGGTCCTGCGGCGGATTGACCCGCGCGAGGTCCGCCGGGTCGGCGAGGTCGGGTGCGGTACCGCGCTGCTCCTGCGAAAGGTCATGGGGTTCTTCGGGGCCGGGGGGATCGCGCTCGATCTGTCGCACCGCCACCTGCGGGAGGCGAGGCGAGAGAATGCCCCCTCCGGGCCCGGCATGCAGTTCGTAACGGCCGACGCGGCGGCCCTGCCGCTTCCGGGAAACAGCCTGGATGTCCTCATCCTGGCGGATATCCTGGAACACCTGCCCGACCCGGTGGGGGCGCTGGGCGAGGCCCGGCGGGTGGCCCGACACGTGCTGCTGTTCCAGCAGGTGTACGGGCCGCTCTCGCAACTTGCCTGGGCCTATCTGCTGCGGCGCCAGGGCCTGACCCTCTTCGATGTCAACGGGCACCTCCGGAACTACGGCCTGCGGCGCCTGGCTCGGGACATACGGGCCGCTGGCCTGCGGGTGGCGGGGCTGGCCCTGCACGACGAGCCGACCGAGGTGTGCATGGGGGGGGCGCCGCCCCGCGACCATCCGGGGAAGAGGGCGGCCCGGGCCCTCGTCGCCGGCCTCGACCGGGCGACGGCCCGCTGCCTTCCCCTGCACGCGCGGCTGTTCCACGTGCAGGCGAGCTGCCTGCTGGTGCCGCGGTAAGCAGGATGCGGGACCTGCACCACTGCGGGTGCCCAGTTCCGTGGTGCGCGGGGAGCTCGCCGGGGAGACCGGCGGGCGGGGCAGCTCGGGTGGGATCGGGAGCAACGGCGTGACGGTCGGGCCGTGTGCACCGGAGCCTCCAAGAAAGGACGGTCGATTTGGTCGGTGCGGGGGGACGTGCTGGGCTCGGCGCGATCCTTCGAGGTGCTCGAGGGCGTCTTGGTCGAGCGGAAGATCCCAGTTCTGAACCTCCTCCCGCTGCTCCGGGCCTCCGGGGTGCGACCGCTCTACTTTCCCTTCAACGGCCACTACACCGCGGCGGGTCACCGGGTGGTCGGGGAGCAGATCGCCCGGTACCTGGCCTCGGGGGGCTGGCTGCGGGCCCGAGGGAGGCCTTGACCCCCCCGGGGTGCCTGTGCGTCGCCGCGGCTAGGGACGCGGCAGGAGGGGGCCGGCGGTGCGCCTGGACGTGACCATCTCCATCGTCAACACGGACAACCGGCGGCTACTCAAGGACTGCCTCTCCTCGCTCCCGGCCGGGAGCGAGGGGCTTGAGACCGAGGTCTTCGTCGTGGACAATGCCTCCACCGACGGCAGCGCGGAGATGGTAGCGCGGGAGTTCCCCGGCGTGCAGGTCATGCGGAATGCTATCCGAGGTGGCTTCACCGCCAACCACAACCAGGTCCTCCGCCACGCGCCGGGACGCTACGCCCTCATCCTCAACGAAGACACCGTGGTGCGGCCCGGCGCCATTGACGTCCTAGTGCGCTTCATGGACGGTCGGCCGGACGCTGGGGCGTGCGGGCCGCAGCTCCTGAACCCCGACGGCTCACTCCAGCCGTCGGGGGAGCCTTTCCCGACCTGCACGTCGGCTCTGCTCAGCGAGCTGACGCGGTACCGCTGGGATCGGCGAAAGTACTTCTGGCGGGGGCGGGACTTCGGCGCTGTGACGAGAGTGCCGGCTGTGTCCGGGGCCTGCCTGATGGTCCGGCGGGAGACGCTGGACGCGGTGGGGCTCCTCGACGAGGGCTTCTTCTTTTACTACGACGACCTCGACTTGTGCCGCCGGATCGCCCGGGCGGGGTGGCATGTGTATTACGTCCCCCAGGCCAGGGTGATGCACTATTGGGGCGCGACCCGGGCGGGGCACCTGCCGATGGTGCTCCGGGAGGGACGCCGGAGCCAGCTCTACTTCTTCGCGAAGCACTACGGGCCGCAGCGCCTGGTCCTGCTGAAACTGATCCTTGGGCTGAGCGACCTGGGGGAACTGGTGCGCTGGGCCGTCGCCTACACCCTGGGGGCCCGGGACCGGCGCGCCGCGCGCGAGCGGCTGGCGCTCCGCTGGGAGATCCTGCGCATGACCCTTGGGTACCCAGGGGCCGGTGGTTCAGGGCCGCGGTGAAGGTCCTCCTGGTCGTCAACTGGTACGGCAGTGCCGGCGGGATGGAGAACTATATCGCCAACGTCAGCACACTGCTCGAGGGTCACGGCCTCGAGGTTGTCGTGTTTTATGCGGACGCCGGCCTCGACCTGTTCCACGTTCCCGGGCGACAGGAGTACCGCATCCCCAACCTGCTGGACCTGACCGGCCGCCCGCCGCCTGCTAGCCTGGCCTTGGTCCGGCGGCTGCTGGATGAGGAGCGGCCGGACGTCGCCTACATCCACACCACGGTCAACCCCGGTTTGGGCGAGCTGATCGTGCGGCGCCTGCCGACCGTGTTCTTTGCCCACAACCACGCCGTCTATTGCCCGAGCGGCACCAAGCTGTTCCGACGCTCAAACACGCCCTGCAGGGTGAGCTTCGGGATGCGGTGCATGGCCAATGCCTACCTCCAGCACTGCAACAGCCGGCGGCCTTGGGTAGTCTGGGAGACATACCAACGAGTGCGTGCTCTGGACGCCTGGCTCCCCCTGGTGGACGTGCACGTCGTGGACTCCCGCTTCATGCAGACCCGACTGGCCGAGGCGGGCATCGCCGCTGACCGGATCCACATCCTGCCTTCTTACATCCTGATGGAGCAGGCGTCCCTCGCCGCCGAAGGTCCTGGACAGGACGAGCGGACGGTCCTGTTCGTCGGGCGCTTCACGCCCGAGAAGGGCCTCAAATTCCTCTTCGAGGCGATGGCCCGAGTCCCTCCCCCCTGGCGCTTGGTGGTAGCCGGGCACGGATATCAGGCGGAGGAGATGCAAGCGCTGGCCGCGCACCTCCAGCTCCCGGGCGCCGTGGAGTTCTTCGTGGGCTGGTTGGACCGAGAGCGCCTCGGGGGCCTCTACCGTGCCTGCCGGCTTCTGGTGGTGCCTTCAGCCTGGCCGGAGCCCTTCGGCCTGGTGGGGCCGGAGGCGATGTCCTATGGCAAGCCAGTCGTGGGCTTCGACGTGGGCGGGATCCCCGACTGGCTGCGGGATGGTGAGACGGGATACCTGGTGCCGCCGGGCGACGTCGGCCACCTGGCGGAGAGGATCGCACGCCTCCTGGATGATCCGGACCTGGCCCGGCGGCTGGGCGGCCAGGGGCGGGCGTTCGTGGATTCCCGGTTCGGAGCCAAGGCCCACTTGGACGCCCTGCTGGGCATCTTCGGGGAGGCGATGCGGCGGCGCGGCGCTGCTCTCCGCGTCGCGGTGCCGTGAGGATCTCGATCATCATCCCGACTTATGGCCGGCCCGAGCGCCTGGAGCGGGCGACCCGCTCGCTCTTGGCCCAGCGCCGGCCGCCGGACGAGCTGGTGATCGTGGTCAAGTCCTGGGACGTCGCCTCCCGGACTGCCGCTGAGCGCCTCTGCTGCGCGGGGAGCGGTATGGCGGTCCGGATCGCCACCGTCGAAGAGGCGAGCATCATCGCGGCCGAGAACGCCGGGATGCGGGCCGCTACCGGGGACGTGGTCTGCTTCATGGACGACGACGCCGTGGCGCCGCCGGACTGGGTGGAGCAGATCACTGCCTACTATGCCGATCCCCGGGTTGGCGGGGTGGGGGGGCG